>JANLUJ010000111.1:0-3219 GCA_031363425.1 Pirellula sp. | reverse complement strand
GGGGAGGCAAGCTCCCCACAACCTAACATTTTCGTTGGCGAAAATGCTCACAGCATTGACCTCCGGCGTGCGACTGAGCGGACCAAGTCATAGCCTCCAAAGCAATAAACTTCTCTCCATGGGAATACTACATTATCGAATCTTTCAAAAGTCAAAGACCTTCCAACTTCGATTCGACTTTGGATGCCTGGTCGGATGAATGGCAGGGTCGCATTGAAGCATGGGTTGTGGAGCAAATGCAATTCGCAGATTCTGGACATGGTATTGATCATGTCCGACGAGTCGTTGGAAATGCCAAACGCATTGGGCTGGCTGAGCGAGCCAACGCAGATGTTTACTTACCCGCCGCTTGGTTGCATGACTGCGTGATTGTTGCCAAGAACTCGCCTCAGCGACGGATGGCTTCGGCGCTGGCAGCGCAGAGCGCAGAGCGATTTCTGGCTGATATCGAATATCCAAAACAATTGATCTCCCCAATTTCTCATTGCATTTTGTCGCATAGTTTTTCCGCCAACGTTGCATGCGAGACAATCGAAGCCAAAGTGGTTCAAGACTCCGATCGGCTGGAAGCCGTCGGTGCGATCGGATTGGCGCGTTGTCTGATGACCGGGGGAGCGATGGGGCAACGGCTTTATCATGCAGGCCAGCCCTTTCCGGTAGATAGATTGCCCGTCGATACGGACCAGTCAGTCGATCATTTTTTTGCCAAATTGTTAGGGCTTCAACGGACCATGCTGACCCAAGCTGGTCGGGAGGAAGCGATGCAAAGAAGTGAGTTTTTAGTAGCCTTCTTACGGCAACTGGCGGTAGAGATAGGGGTCGAAGCAAGCGAGCTTGAGACCGCATTGAGTCACTCAGAGAGTCGCCAGAGTGAAGAGCATTGATCCAGTCCGCGTAATTCAGCTTCCCGTAGATACATCGGAAATGTACGGGACCTTCAGCTCGGATTGTTCGCGTTTACTTACTGGCGGCGACCTGCAACTCTACTGGTGTTGTCTGTTTTCGGGATAACATTTCGCGGTTTCGAGATGGATTGCCTGCCGATGCTTCGCAGTATTAGCATCGTCCTGTAGACTATTGTGCAAATGGTTCAGACTCCGTTACTCCAATTCACCGGCTTCCAATGTCCGACGCAGATATCCACCTTCAGCTCCAATCCAGTCTCGAATCCTTTAAGGAACCTGAAAGTGGGCGGGCGATTTCCAAGACAGGACAAGTTGGGGATTGGACTGTTGCAGATGGGGTTGTCGGATGTCGATTGAGCCTCACCTCCATGATGCAACCTATCGCTCAGGAAACTGCGGATGCACTGCGAGATCACTTGTTATCGAATGTTGCAGGCATAAAAGCCGTGAATGTCGCCCTCGATATTACGCACCGGCCAACTCCTACCATCGGCCAGATTGGACTCAAGGCCAAGAGCGTAATTGCGGTGGCAGCCGGCAAGGGTGGGGTAGGGAAAAGCACGTTGGCAGCATCGATTGCAATTGTGTTGGGCCGCATGGGTGCGAAGGTTGGATTGATGGACGCCGACGTTTACGGTCCAAGTATCCCGCACCTGTTAGGCTTAGACGGACGGCCAGAGATTGTAGATGGCAAGATCCAGCCGATTCGATCAGGAGACATGCCGGTTATGTCGATGGGGTTCTTGGTTGGAAAAGATCAAGCGGTGGTATGGCGTGGGCCAATGTTGCACGGATCGATAACGCAGTTCTTGCGGGATACCGCTTGGGGCGAACTCGACTATCTCATAATCGATATGCCGCCTGGTACGGGTGATGTTGCGTTGACTCTTTCCCAATTGCTACCGCTTTCTGGCGTTGTGATTGTTTGTACACCGCAAGAGGTTGCGTTGTTGGATGCAGGAAAAGCGATTTCCATGTTTGAAAAGACCAAAGTGCCGGTATTAGGCATAGTCGAAAACATGAGCGGTTTTACGGACCCTGAATCAGGCAAGACCTTTGACATCTTTGGCAAAGGTGGCGCTCGAAACAAAGCCAATGAGTTAGGGGTGCCATTCCTGGGGGAAGTTCCGATTCAAATTGCCCTTCGAAGCGAGTCAGACGAGGGACGATTGGCCGACGTTCTACTGAACCCGATGATTGCCAAACCATTTGAAGATGTATGCCGAGGGCTAGTTCGCTCGTTAGCAAGTCAGATCGCCAATCGACCGACAATTTCTGCTCCATTGCCTGTGCTCTAAAGGTCCGGCGGTTTGAAAACTACCTGTAGCATGGCCCCCTGGGCAATCCATTCAGCGGTTTCCCTAATAACTTCAGTAAGTTGTTTCCCTCATTTCGACTGGTCGGTTTGATGAGACCGCCACACTTTTTGGAACGGAAGCCCAACTATCAAAGTCTATGTCGATGCAACCGCTGTCAGATGTGGATGCAGTTAACTTCATTCAGACTTTTTGACCGAAGCACCCAATCCTTGACCGATTCGACGCTCCGGCGTGTCAAACCGGTGCGAGTTGGGCTGTGGGTGGGGAGGGTGCGTGGAAACGGGCAACTTTTCCCGATTTACGTCTTGCCTTTCGCGTTGGTAAACCAGACACCCTCAACGATCTCCCGTCGCATTTCGATGAGGGAACTCCGGCTCTGATCTTCACAAAGGGCTAAATTGTCTAAAGCCGCCTCGATTCGTCCCGTTTGTGCGAGAACCCGAGACAATCCAATTCGAGCACTATCGCCTGAACCATGTTGCAGTGCAAGAAGGAAGTGTTTCTCAGCGCCAGCAAAGTCATCGAAATAAGAATCCAAAGCCCACCCGATCGACTCGTAAGCCGGTGCGTATGTCTCATCGCACTCAATCGCACTGTTGTAGCAGTCCATTGAGTGTTCGATTGCCAGCGCCTCATCACATGCCTGCATGATGTCGCCAAGAAAGTCCCACAGTTCGGGTTCGTTTGGACGCAAACTCGAAAGCGCTCTAAGCTCTTCGATGTCTTTTGACGAGTATGTGTCTTGCGTACGAATGCGATCGATTGTGTCGAATGGTTCCATGCGGGTAATCAATTTCCAAGACGGCACTAGTAATTCTCGGGCGCGGCGCCGTGTCGCTCTACGGTTGCGTCATGCTTTTCGATGCGATTTCGTAGTTCCAACGTAATCATAGCGGTCCCGATGATTAATGTCGGCAATATAAAAAGCGCAAAAAGTGGATGTGGACTTACGGCCAGGAACACTACGATGCTTAGTATCGACGCGGGAACAATGA
>JANLUJ010000890.1:0-3369 GCA_031363425.1 Pirellula sp. | reverse complement strand
TACATTTTCCTGGCGAGGAACTGAGAGCCACACGGTCTCGCGTTTTAGTATCGAGACAGGTGCTGGAATCGATTCCGTCTCTGTTGACCAGCTTTTTGCAGGCAAGGCTGAAATCGAAAGCGGCGAGGGGAATGATCTAGTCGAAGTCTTGAATACAAAAGCGTCAAGTCTTGAAATCGACACGGGCGCAGGTGACGATATCGTTCGTGTTGGACGATCGTCGGGTGATGCCATTTCGGTCGCTGTTTCGAAAATGGAGATAGAAACAGGCTCAGGAAATGATCAGGTTCAAATTCAAAATGCGAATCTCAATGCTACAGCCCTAGAGATTGAACTGGGTAGCGGCGATGACAAAGCTATGGTTGGAAAGGTGACTGGCACGTCGTCTCTCGAGATTTCGGCTGGATTTGGAACGGATGCTGTCGTTGTAATGGATTCAACTTTTCGAGCGATGGACATTGACCTTGGAGCCGGCGACGGAGACGATTTGAAGCTTTCTGGAGTGAAATCCACTAAGACCAAACTAAGCGGCGGACTTGGGGTTGCAGACAAACTCACTATTTCCACCTCGGATCTTGGGGCACTTCAACGATCAGGATTCGAAATCCTATAGTGAATTGGATGATAGTCAGACCGAATTCACTTTTTTAGCGGCAAGGAATCGATAGTGGCTCGGTCGTCACGGCGGAGAAATCACGGCGGAGACCGCCGTGCCACTCTGTTTACCCATCCCAATTTCTAACTAGCTACCGAGCACGTCAACTAGTGCCAGCGTAAAACGGTGGATCAGATCATCAATCTGAGGTCTTGAAATCGTCAGCGGAGGGGCAAACGAAACCATCGCTGGCGAACCTCGCAAGACCAATCCTCGCGCTCGGGAAGCGCGTTCGACACGTCGACCAACTTCGTCTGCCATCCTGCCGGTTGGATTATCTAGTTTTAATTCGACCCCCCACCACAAACCAAGTCCACGTACATTGACAATGGCTGGGCATTTGCTCTTCAACGCTTGTAGCTTTTCTGCCAAATACGGTCCTACATCGGCGACGTTTTTCAATAGTTGCTGTTCCTCAAAGCAATCCAAGATGGCCAGCCCAACCGCACAGGAAAGCGGATTGCCAGCAAACGTGTGACCTGCATTGAATTGAACTTTGGCTTCAACATCGCCCCAGAAAACACTTGCGACTTTGTCCGAAATCACGGTCGCCGAAAGTGGCGAATAGCCCCCGCTCATCCCTTTGCCTAAACACATCAGATCCGGCCAAGCCCCAGCCTTTTCGGCAAAGAACATCGTTCCCGTTCGGCCATACCCGGTGATCACTTCGTCATAAATGAGCAAGACACCGTGTTTATCGCAAATGTCTCGCAATGACTCAAAGTAACTTGGCGGCGGCCAAATTAAGCCCTCCGCGTTCATCACCGGTTCGACAATGACTGCCGCCACGGTTTCAGGCCCCTCGCGACGAATGGCTTCCTCGAATTGCAGTACGCACGAGATATTGCATTGAGCTGTTTCTAGCTTCAAGGGACAATTTGCAAAGTTGGGTGGATGCACATGGATCCTACCGCCTATCAGTGGCTCAAAAGAATTTCGCCGGTCCGGCATTCCTGAAACACTCAACGCACCTAATGTCCCACCGTGGTATGAGCCGTAGGTGGAAATGATTTTGAACTTTTCGGGATGACCGGTTTGTTTGTGGTATTGGAGCGACATTTTGATAGACGATTCAATCGCTTCGGAACCACCGCTTGCAAACTTTACGGTGTTGAACTGCTCCGGAAAGAGATTGCATAATCTTTCCGCTAGCCTGATGGCAACCTGCGAAGTGCTGTGCAGAGGGGGGGCGAAAGTTAGCCTTTGTATTTGCTCCGCGATCGCGTGCAGGACTCTCGGATTGGCATGTCCCACACTTGCGACGAAAACACCGGCAATTCCATCAATGTATTGTTTGCCGTTGTCGTCGTACAGGTAGATATCTTTCGCCCGTTCGACTACGAACGGAGCTTCAACAAACTCCTTCATCTGTTTGAAGTCTACCATTAGGCGAGAAATAGGATTTACCATCATTTGTTCAGTTTGTAGCGTTGGTTCAAAACGAAATTCCAAAAACGCACCGAGCTCTTCATCGCTGCCGCTAAGTTGAATTCGGTCTCGTTCACCATTTTAGCTTGATCCACTTTAGGCCTTCAAACCAAATCACGCTAAGGCAACCACCTGCGACGCACAGAACGAGATCATCTAGATGCAGAGTCGAGAAATGAAATAGTCTTTGCAGGAACGGGACATACAAGGCAAGACCAAGAAAAACACTGGCACCACTAATAACCCACCATAGGGCTGCATTGGGAGTTCTCAGTGTTGACCAGATGGTTCGCGTCCATGATCGATTTGCGAAGATCAGACCAATATTGGCGACGATCAAGGTTGTGAAACTAAGGGCAGTTGCATCTGCGACATTGAGCCATCCCCCAAGTGCGGAAAGGTAAATCGACAAGACGATAAGGAGCACACTAACACCTTGCATCATACCCAAAGTAAGGAGCCTGATGCCAAACATGGGGCTTGTTGGACTGCGGGGCGGACGTTGCATAAAATCCTCGTACTCAGCCTCCGCCTCAAAGACAACCGAGCAAGCTGGATCAATGATCAATTCGAGAAAGAGAATGTGCACGGGCAAGAGTGCAATTGGGCCGCCAAGGAGTATTGGAACAATCGACATACCGGCGATCGGAACGTGAACCGCGACAATGTACGTCATGGCCTTTTGGAGATGGTCATAGATTCTTCGCCCCATTCGAACGGAATGAACGATTGATGCGAAATCATCATCTAACAGCACTAGTGAAGCGGCTTCGCGAGCCACGTCGGTTCCTCGACCACCCATCGCAATTCCAATGTGAGCCGCCTTGAGAGCAGGCGCATCGTTTACGCCGTCTCCGGTCATGGCCACCACCTCGCCATTTGCCTTCAACGCGTTTACCAGTCGAAGCTTTTGCTCGGGAACCATGCGAGCAAAGACGTTGACGTTTTGAACCCGACGTTGCAATTCCACCTCGTCAAGTTTATCTAGTTCTGGGCCTGTAATCATTTCATCAACCGGTTTGATTCCGGCTTGAAGAGCAATGCTCTTGGCGGTCGTTGGGTGATCGCCCGTGATCATTACAACGCGAATACCAGCGGCGTAACATTCCTCGACGGCAGCCGGTACTGTCGGTCGAACCGGGTCAGCTAGTCCGACCAATCCCAAAAACTCAAAAGTAAAATCGTGTTGATTGCCAGGTAAAGGTTGCTTACCAAAAGTACCCTTGGCGACTCCCAGGACGCGTAGCCCTTCCGATGCCATGCTTGCAACTTGCTGACCAATCTCC
>JANLUJ010000844.1:0-2344 GCA_031363425.1 Pirellula sp. | reverse complement strand
TATTCGCTTCGCCAAACAGAGTCCGATCCCTAGCCCGCCTTGCGACTTGTCCTTCGAGTGATCTACCTGGGAAAACATCTCGAAAAGATGGGGTATCTGGTCAGCGGCAATACCAATGCCTTGGTCCAGGATAGAGACCACCACGTCACCTCCGGACAGTTCGGCTGTTAGCTGGATGCAACTTCCGGGATCACTATACTTGGCGGCGTTGTTCAGCAGATTCATGATGACTTGAGACAGTCTGATCGAGTCGACATCAACCAGAACCGAGTCTTCAGGTAGTTGGATTGTGAGTTCGTGGCGCATTTCCTCCACTAGTGGATGGCTCGTTTCCACAGCGTTGTTCACGATCGTAGCCAATGATACGATCTCTTTCCTGAGTTCGACCTTTCCGGTCGAGATACGGCTCACATCCATGAGGTCATCGACCAACCGCACCATCTGCGCGAGTTGCCGTTCCATCATCGTGCGAACAGCCTCGCTTGTCACTTTGTCATCTCCCGCAAGACCGAGAACGTGCAGACCATTGCGTATAGGCGCGAGCGGGTTGCGAAGTTCGTGCGCCAACATAGCCAAGAATTCATCCTTACGGTGATCGGCCTCCGAAAGTTCGGCTGTGAGCTTTCGCAGTTCCTCACCTATTCGCCTTGCTTCGGTGATATCCGTGTTGGTGCCAAAGATCCGCACGACCCGGCCGGATTTGTCGCGAATGACCTTCATACGAGACAGGAACCAAACATACTGTCCATTCTTGCCTCGCAATGGAAATGTATCCTCCCAATCCAATCCTTCCCTGACGTGATGTGAAAATTTCTGAACCACCCTTTCGACATGATCCGGATGATGCACTGCAATCCATCCAAGGCCTCTCATTTCCTCTAGATTGGTCCCAGTGAACTCGAACCAGTTTCGGTTAAACCATTGGATCTCACCGTCGGTATCTGCCTCAGCGATCCAAGCGAGCTGAGGAATGTTGTCCGCGAGTGCGCGAAATCGTTCTTCGCTTTCGCAAAGCGCTTTCTCGAACTGTTTACGTTGCGTTATGTCACGAAGGTATGCGGTGAACTGAGCTGGGCCGTCGACGGGAATGGGAGTCACCGTCAATTCGACAGGGAACTCCTCACCATTTGCGCGGATCGCAGAAAGTTCAATTCGTTGGTTAAACACCGATCCTTGCTGGGTAATGAGATATTGGGCTAAGCCTTTTCGATGACGTTCCCGATACGCCGGCGGAATGATCAGCCCTGCGAGTTCCTTACCAATCGCGTCCTCGCGTTGAAAACCAAAAATGCGCTCTGCGGCGGCGTTGAACTCGACGATTATTCCTTCTTGACCAATGCTAATGATACCGTCCAAGGCTGTCTCGAACATCGCCGACTTCCTGGCTTCGCTATCGCGCATCGACTTTTCTGCCTGCATGCGCTGACTTATGTCCTTAAAAACAAGCACGCAACCACGGACTTCGCCATCTCTATTCACTATCGGGGCGGCGCTATGATCAATGCAATACTCCTTGTCCCCCTTGGCTACCAGAATCGTGTGGTTCGCCAAACCGACGATGACACCTTCCTTCAATGCCCTGATGGCAGGATTCTCAACCGATTTTCGCGTGACCGCGTTTAAGATACGAAACACCGTTTCTAGAGGTTGTCCAATCGCGTTAGCGTTGGTCCATTCAGTTAGCGTCTCAGCGACGGCGTTCATGTGCGTGATGCGTACATCAACGTCTGTTGTGATGACCGCATCGCCGATACTGGCAAGCGTCGTCCTAACTTGCTCCGCTTGCTCGGCGAATCGGTGCTGCGAAATTCGCAGTGCTTTCGCGAAGCCGGCGATAGAAAGCCCGACTATGTAGTAGACGACCAAGCCTCCCAAATCGGCGGCCGCCATATTTTGCAACTCCAAACGCGGAAGAATGAAAAAGTACATTGCCACAAAGGAACCCAAAACGGTGGAAAGAAGTGCGTGGGAAAGCCCGCCGTACCAGGCGGAAAAAATAATGGCGACGAAGAATGTGGCGAAAGGGAGACGGATACCCAACAATGGATCAAGCTGCCAGCGAATAAGACCCGACACAGCCACTGCAGCAAAAGTTACAACGTACGTAAAACTTTTACGAGCGCCCCAAAATTTATTTTGTTTGCTTGGCTGCATTTTATTAATCGATTCGAGTTGAAGTCTGTCGAAGCGAGGTGAGCTGGTAGTTTCAAACGTTTTACTAGTTTCCATAAAAGCAAACATCCTCTGGGGGACTGTGCTAATGCCACGGATTGCAAGTTTTGTTGCACTGTGCAATCTAGTTACCAGGCTCTGCCTGGTAACTCAATGCAAGCGAGGCTCCGCC
>JANLUJ010000840.1:0-5189 GCA_031363425.1 Pirellula sp. | reverse complement strand
GACTCCGCCATCAAATAGCCTACGACAAAGATGTAAGGGATGACCAAAAGAATGTTGTACCAAATCGGTATCAGCCAACTACTTACTAAGTCAATGCCAGAAAAAACGAGGCAGAGTATCGCCTTTTTGATCGAGAAGTTTCGTTGAAACTGTCCTTTGCTCTTCTTAAGCAGAACGCTTGCGCCAGTTCCAATTCCCACCAACCCGATGACGCCAGTGAGGATCGTTCGAGAATATCCGGCAAACGCAGCCAAATTCAACGGGTCCATAAATAATCCTCTGCGGCTTGGGGCTAAAAAATTAGCCAGTTCCACCAGCCAGTTCGGTTGCCCTTTGAACACGTGCAATAGCCAACATGAATGCGGCTGTTCGCAGTGAAACCGAATAGGTTGCAGACTGTTGCCAAACGTTCTCAAATGCGTCGCTAAGTGTACGGTCCAGTTCTTGACGCACTCGGTCGAGACTCCAGCGATAGTGCTGTCGGTTCTGCACCCATTCGAAATAGCTCACCGTAACGCCTCCAGCATTTGCAAGTATATCGGGCAAAATCATGATTCGTCGAGCGGCGAGTTTCTCATCGGCTTCTGGATCGACTGGACCATTTGCCGCTTCGATAATCGTCTTGGCCTTAATCTTGTCGGCATTGTCCTTGGTGATGACGTTGTCTAGCGCCGCCGGTATCAGCAGATCGCAATCGAGCTCCAACAGCGCCTCGGTGGGTAGCCTTTCCGTTCCGGCATAGCCTTCCAAGCGATTGTTGTTCTTAATCGAGTAGCTGAACATCTCGGGAATATTGAGACCCTTGGGATTGTAGTAAGTCCCACTGACGTCGTTCACCGCAATCACAGGAAAGGCAGACTCAAATAAAAATTTAGAAGCATGTGAGCCAACATTCCCAAAGCCTTGAATGGCTGTCCTACATTGATCGGGACGCACATTGATCCGCTTAAGAAACTTCACAGCCAGCAAGCCAACTCCTCTGCCGGTAGCTTCTTCGCGTCCTTTGGCGCCGTATTCCTCAACCGGCTTGCCAGTTATGACTGCTGGGTTGAACCCATGATACTTCTCCCACTGGTTTCGAAACCACGACATGACCTCATGATTTGTTCCCATATCGGGCGCAGGGATATCGCTGTCAGGTCCAACGATCTCATGGATTTGGTCGACAAAGACGCGTGTCATCCTCTCCAGTTCTTTCTTGGAGAGAGTTTTTGGGTCGATGCCAATCCCACCTTTGGCTCCACCATACGGTAAATCCACTACGGCCGTCTTCCAAGTCATCAACGAGGCGAGTGCTCTGACTTCATCGAGGTCTACCGCCGGATGGTAGCGTAACCCTCCCTTCATTGGCCCGCGTGAATTGTCATGCTGAACGCGGTAGCCGAGCAACGTCTCTACGTCTCCATTGTCTCGTTCAAACGCGACTTGAACCGTTACCTCGCGTTTCGGAGTAATGAGCAACTTCCGCAGCCAAGCGGGCGTTTTCAGAATGTCAGCGGCTTGATGGAAATAAAGGCTTGTTGATTCGCTAGGTCGCATGGGATCTAAAATAGTTGGAAACGGTTGTCGCAGCTCCTTCACGTAGGATTGTCAGAGCCCAGAAGCACCTTTTTGATTATAGTCCAAAAAGACATTTGGTGATTCATATCGCAGGATCACGGGCGATCAAGGTGCTTGAACATCAACGAATTAGCCTTGTCAGATAATTAATTGCAAAATCCCCTTTCCTACCTTGGCTTGCGCTGCAATACTTTCGTTATCCAGAATCTCTCGTCAAGGAGAGTTTCTGAATTTGTGCGGAAGTGGCTCTCGCGAGGGGGAAGCGCGAATCGGGTCAGGACTTAAGTGGAGCAGCCATAAGTGTCGTACTCTTGTGCGAGGGCCTCTTCCGCACAAATATTCGAAGCATGGACAGAGTCACCTAACGCTCACTAAGGTGATCGGCAGTTTGCAAAGTACCTTGTGTATCGATTTGAGCCTGAGGCGCTAGCCGATCTTTTGCGGCGTGTATCGGCTAGCGCCACAGGCTCAACTGGTAGTTTTCAGTCTGCCGCTCGTCTTAGAGAATAGATGACCAACGATTCGATTCAGAGATACTTCCGCAGCGAAATCGCTTCGATGGTCCCTTACACCCCTGGCGAGCAGCCCCAAACGGGTAAGGTGATCAAGCTCAATACGAACGAGAATCCCTACCCGCCGTCTCCTCGAGTCGTTGAAGCGATCCACCAAGCAACTTGCAATCTGGAACGATATCCAGATCCGCTCGGGACAGCCTTTAGACGTGCTGCAGGCGACGTGCTAGGAATAGACCCTGAGATGGTTCTCTGCGGCAATGGCAGCGATGATTGCTTGACCATCTTGACGCGGGCCTTCGTCGGTGACGGTCAGAAACTTAGGCTCCCGTTCCCAAGTTATATTCTGTACCGCACACTTGCAGAGTTGCAGTCGGCTCAATTCGAAGAAATCCCCTTCGACAAGGACTTCGGTTTATCAGCAAGCTTCTTTGCCAACGACCAATCGTTAAAATTGATTTACTTGCCAAATCCAAATAGTCCTAGTGGTACGATCATTGATCCGGAGACGATTTTGCGACTGGCTAATAGCGTAGATTGTCCAGTAGTGATTGATGAAGCATACGTGGACTTCGCGCCCTCAAACTGCATCGCCTTGATTCGGCAAAACCCAAAGATTATCGTGTCGCGGACACTCAGCAAATCGTACGCGTTGGCCGGTTTGCGATTTGGGTTTTTGGTGGCGCACGCCGAGATCGTGCAGACACTACGCAAGGTCAAGGACTCATACAATACAGACCTTCTTTCGCTCGCTGGCGCCACGGCCGCGATAACCGATCAAGCTTGGTTGAAAAATAATGTTGCACGGATCATTGCGACACGAACACGAATGGCGGGGGCAATGAAGAAACTCGGATTCGAGGTGACTGAATCGCATGCTAATTTTCTATGGTGCACGCGAAGCGATCGACCGCTGAAACCGCTCTACGAACAGCTCAAAACAAATGGCATCCTGGTCAGGTACATGAACTATACAGGTTGGGGCGACGGCTTGCGAATCACCGTCGGCAGCGACGAGCAAATCGATGCCATGCTAGTCGTCCTATCGGACCTGCTCACGAACTAATTCATTCAAACCATTGTGGCACGGCGGTCCCCGCCGTGATTCTGCGATGGTCGGTTTCTCAGCCAGTGCTCGTTCTATCCATAAAATCGAAGTCTAATTTTGTTGTGATTTCTTTGCAGTGATTTCGTTGCTTAGGCGAGCCTCAGACTGAAAAGTACCGGTAGCACGACGCGCGAGCTAGTGAATTCGAAGCTGGAATCACTACCTTGCGCGTTTTGAGGTTGCACAGTCCTTAGAGCCGAAGGCTCGACAAAACGTAGCCGGTGGTGAAACCGGTGAAACCACCGGAATCGGAGTAAATTGCGAGTCTGAGTCCCGGAGGGACGGCAGATTGTCGGTTCTGTCGTCCCTTCGGGACTTCCGGCTAAGATCTGTCGGTCCTACGGACCTAAAACAGCTCTTTGATCTCTCGATAGCCGAAATCTACCAGGGGAAAAGGTCGACCCGCTGGGCCCGGTAGATGGCTCTCGAGATTGAGTCCGAGCGAATGGAAAATCGTGGCTACCACCTCAGGCGGTTCGGTAGGACGTTCAACTGGTACCGCTCCAATCGGATCGCTCGCGCCTACGATTCGCCCCCCCTGGACTCCACCCCCTGCGAAGTAAACCGTGAAACATTGCGGCCAGTGGTCGCGGCCACCGGCAGGATTCACTTTTGGAGTACGACCAAATTCTGCCAAGTTACAGACTAAGGTGTCATCAAGCATACCACGTTGATAAAGATCCTCGATCAATGCCGAGTAACCTTGATCGTACATTGGGGCGACTACGTTCTTCATGCCTTCGATGGACGTAAACGGCTTACTACCGTGAATGTCCCAACTGATTTCGTCGAACACAGTCAAAAATGTATTGATGGTTACGAATCGAACGCCGGCCTCAACCAAGCGGCGTGACAGAAGGCAACATTGACCAAATCGATGCATGCCATAGCGTTCTCGAACGGACATCGGCTCTTGATTCAGATCAAACGCGTTTCGTGCGTCAGGGCTGGTCATAAGTCGATAGGCGGATTGAAAATTGTCGTCCATCAACTTCGCTGATTCGCTGGATTCAAAGTTGCGTATGGTGTTGTCAACAACATCGCGCATTCGGCGACGGCGGTCGATTCGAGCAGTACCGATACTGTCCGGCGGAAGCAAATCCGGCACCTTGAAATCTTTTTGCGATGGGTCGGCCATTAACGCGAATGGGTCTTGAGCTTTACCCAAAAAACCGCCAGCTTGTCCGTTGGGTAGATTGCCGCCTCCGCGGCCCATCGTTTCTGGTAACACCACATGGGGTGGTAAATCGGTACGACGACCCAACAAGAAACTTGCGACGGAGCCGACATGCGGAGTGTTTACGCCGCCCGCAAACTGCCGACCGGTTTGCATGATTTGCCAACCCGCATCGTGAACAGCCGCTCCGCGATGAAAGCAAGATCGCACGAGCGAAAACTTGTCCGCAATTTTAGCATGGAGTGGAAGGATTTCGGAAATCTGCATCCCGCTTGCATTGGTTGCGATCGGTTTGAATGGACCTCGAACCTCTGCCGGAGCATCCGGCTTCATGTCGAATGTATCGATTTGGCTAGGCGCGCCCAAATTAAAGATCATGATGGCCGAGCGTTTGCTTTTGTTGGGATCGACCTTTCCAGCGTCCATCGCCGCAAGATACTGTGGCAGCCCTAAACCGATTGCTCCTAATGTCCCAGCCTGCAAAAAGTCGCGACGCGTCACTCCATTGCAAGTCTGCGAGGACCCGTTTCCAGTAAAGGTTAGCATCGTATCGGTATGCTCCAAAAAGCGGTTGTGTCGACGGGGCAAGAACCGATTATAGCACGACGCTCAAGTTTTTGGAGTTGCCGCTTTAGGTCCGAAGGACCGACAGATCTTAGCCGGGGTCCTCGTGTTGAGTCCTGTATGTGTGCAACTTCATCAATTGAACTCGACGGCTTGAGACATCGCTTTGTATATTTGGTTTTATTCAGCCGACGTACCACAAGCAAGCAAAATGACTGGAAGTTCCACCGATGTCGTTCACACCACCAACCTTTGACCAGCCACAGCC
>JANLUJ010000794.1:0-13338 GCA_031363425.1 Pirellula sp. | reverse complement strand
GACCAAAAAAGCGCGCTTGTACTGCAGTGGGCACGCGGACACGAACTTCGAGTACAGGATTGGGGGCGTCAAAAGGAATTACAGTCTTTAGTGAAGAGTCTGGATGAAAAAATTCAATCACCAAACCTGAATGAGAAAGAGCGAGCTGACATTCTTGGTTCTGCGGAGGAGCAGCTCAAAGTAAAGGGTGTCTTCGAGAATCAGGGAGCGCTACCAACCAAAAAGGAGACCGACTCACGAATTGAGAGCTCTGCTGCCCATGAACGTGCAAGACTCAAGTACGCAATTTGGAATCGCTCTTCCATCCTACTTGCTGACTGGCAGTTCACCAATTTGAATGTCGGTTTAGGTAGCTTCACATCGTCTGTTGGTTCGACCCTTCTAAAAAGAATTTTTGATCGAGGCGCGTCGTCGGTTGAACTACCAAGACCCACTGCGGAAGCGATTTCGGAAAATTATCCGATGGAATCGGAAGAACAGTACGCAATGTTTGTGGTTCCGATCTATTCGCCGGACGACTCGTCAGTGGTTATTGGCGCGATGATGGTCCGAAGTTCGATGTTTCTCGACGAACTGGAGGAATTGCTGTCGAAATCTGTATTGCAAGAAAGCAACGCCTATTTGTTGGACGACCGCGGGGCAATTGCAACCAAAGCGAAGGACTTGCAGGGTATGATGGAATTGCCTGCCTATTCTTCGCTCAAGAAGGTGCGTGGCGCACCGATTGTCGAAGCTCGAGATCCGGGGGGAAGCGTGCTCTCAGGCTACGTGCCGGCTGAACACTTTAGCGATTGGTCATGGACTAAGCCAGGGAAGTCGATTTCTCAACCTCGAAATGGTTTCGACGTAAACGGCTACCGAGATTACCGAGGACGCGAGGTCGTTGGAGCATGGCACTGGATCGATTCGTTGAATCGACTTTTGGTATTGGAAATACCGAAAGAGGAAGCCTTCAAGAATCACATTTTTATAGTTCGAGCCTTCCGAATTTTGTATGGTGTCCCTCTACTTATTTCGTTGGTCATCGGTGCACTGTCGTTGCGAAGGGCATTTCGAGGTGTCGACTTGGCTAACCGATCGCTGGGTTCGTACATCCTGCGGGATAAGATCGGCGAGGGAGGGCTGGGAATTGTATATCGGGCAGAGCACAAACTGTTAGGAAGAGAAGCTGCCATCAAATTAATCAAAGAGCCGATGGTTAGTTCAGCAACATTGAAAAGGTTCGAACGCGAGGTGAGGATGGCATCCAAATTAAGCCATCCCAATACGGTGAGTATTTACGATTTCGGGATGTCCAAAGATGGACTTTTGTTTTGTGCGATGGAATTGGTCGAAGGGGTCAATCTTTCGCATTTTATCTCCTATGATCCGACGATTTCCGTTGAGCGATGCCTTTGGATATTGAGGCAAACCTGCGGCGCCATTGAAGAGGCACATGAGATTGGGTTGATTCATCGCGACATCAAGCCCCAGAACATCATGATATGCCGAAAGGGGCAGCTAATGGATTTGGTCAAGGTCGTTGATTTCGGATTGGCAAAAACGACGGCGGACAATATTGCCAGAGATGTGACGGCGACGCGCGTGCTAATAGGGACGCCCGGCTTCATTGCTCCGGAGCGATTGGAAACACCCTGGATTGCCGATCCTAGGATCGACATTTTTGCCTTTGGAGTGCTAGGCGTTTACCTTTTGACTGGAAAAGTCCCGATCCTGGGCGTAACGCACGATTCCCTGATTTGCCTCTTAAACCTTGGAAGATTTTCGAACCTTTGCAATGAAGTGAAATTTGATGCGTTCATTCGCTTACTGGCACAGTGTATCGCTCCGGACGCGAATGATAGACCGCGGTCGATGAGCGAAGTGGGGAGCAAGCTTGGCGAGATTGCGTTGCGATTCCCTTGGAGCGAAGAGTTGGCAGAAAAATGGTGGGAGGATAACGAAAGAGACTTAATTGCAGCCGCCAGGGCCAACGATGCCTCAGCCAAGTAGCTCCGCTTTGAACGCCTCGACGGATCACCTATGCGTAATGGGGTGAATGGTAGCGGGCTGCATCGATGGTCGCCCAAATATGCATGATCCACCCCAGCAATACAAACCAAAGTAGAGTTGCACTGAAAAAGAAAATAGCCGCAGCCAAAACGCGACCTTGGCATAGTTGACCTAAGCCGGGATATATGAAACTAGCGATAGCGGAAATCACATTTCCTGTCGATCCTTGGCCGCCCATTTGGGTTTTCCTGTGACTGTGTGCAAGCAAGCAATAACAAAATTCAATTCGCTCAGTGGCCTGCGATCTTGGAAATTTTTATTTGCCAGGTAGGTCGAACGGGAGATGCGCGATTGGGAAAAGCTCCGTGATCAACGAGCGGAGAATGCAGTCGAGGTCCGCCGCGACGATTACGATCCTGAGTTTAGTGAAGCGATTCGCGCGTATTTCCAAAGCTTAGGCAATCGTTGATCCGCACGACTAGAATGCCAAGGGATGCATCGACCATTCTTGTGTTTTCTAAGATAGAATAAAGAAGATTGCCTTCAACCACTCATTTCAATCCCGGGTGTGATTCAACGTGTCGCTTGATTTCGAAGTCATCGGTCCATACAAAATCATCCGCATCTTGGGCCAAGGAGGCATGGGAACGGTCTACCATGGCGTTCATGCAAAAACGAACGATTCGGTTGCGATCAAGGTGATTGCATCCAACATGGCTCAGCATCAAAGATTTCGAAGGCGATTCGATTCGGAAATTCAAACGCTGCTAAAATTGAAGCACCCCAACATCGTTCAGCTGATTGGCTTCGGGGAAGAGAAAGGATTGTTGTTTTATTCTATGGAGTATGTCGACGGCGAGAATCTTCAGCAACAGCTTCGAAGAGAAAAGAAGATTGGTTGGGAGAGGGTCGTCGATATTGCGATTGAAGTGTGTTCTGCGTTGAAGCATGCGCACGATTTTGGGGTAATTCATCGCGACCTTAAACCAGCTAACCTGATGATCAACTCACAGGGCAAGGTGAAACTGACCGACTTTGGAATCGCAAAACTGTTTGGCGCATTGGAATCGA
Source organism: Pirellula sp. (assembly GCA_031363425.1). Lineage (GTDB taxonomy): Bacteria > Planctomycetota > Planctomycetia > Pirellulales > Pirellulaceae > JBKCUI01. The sequence goes on along the minus strand of JANLUJ010000794.1, from coordinate 10,275 downwards.
CCGTCGAGGGAGCCGTGTTAGGGACCGCCGACTTCATGCCACCCGAACAAGCAGAAGGTAAGCCCGTTTCCGTCCGCAGTGATCTCTATTCGCTCGGAAGCATGTGCTATGCTGCGATATCGGGGCGGGCTCCATTTATAGGAAAGAACATCCCGGAAATCCTTTTCAACGTTCGCTATGGAGCCTTAAAACCGTTGGCCAGTCTGGAGCCGACGGTACCTAAAGAGCTTTGCGATCTGGTGGACGAATTGCTGAGACGTGAGCCGTCGATGCGTCCCCCGACTGGACTTGTTGTAGGCAATCGATTGCAAGCTTTGCGAGTTGGGCTTGCGATGCGTGCCCGCGAAAAACTGTCAAACAAAACCGAGGTCCGAAACTTAAAGGAAATGACCAGTATCGACATGAATGAAGACTCGTCGCTGATGCATGAGGTCAAGTCGATTTCGCCAAACGAAAGCACCGTTGCAGGTGCGACGCATCATTCCCAGTCCAGCAACCAAGCTCGCACGAATGAATCGGGCCCGTCGATCGCGGGTCCGGATGATAATACTCAGCTGGCTCCCTCTCATTCAGCATTTGAATTGATAGAGCAGCCCAGTGGTATCGAACACATGGGCAAAACGAACTTCACCGAAGTTCGAGAGGATGATAGGCGTAGATCGACTACCCACTTTACCGAAAGCGAGCAGATGTCCGTCTGGACGCAATGGCTCAGTATTGGCGGTTTGATTGCAACGTTGATCGCTTGCGGGTTTGGCATATTTTGGCTTTCGTTGGCACCGTCAGCGAACAAACTATACCAAGAGATAGCAGTTGCAATGGACGCTACGGAAGACGAGCAATTGTTGGCGATCGAGCCCACGGCAGATCGATTCAAGGCACTCTATCCGAACGATCCTCGGCTCCAAGATGTGGAAGCATTGTTACGAGAAATCGAGTCAGTCCGATCGATACGCCAAATGCAACGAAAAGCCAAACGCGGAGGCACTGATCAGTTGGATGCCGTCGAGCAAGCGTTTCTTGAGTGTATCAACGCTCAGTCGATTGATACCGTCATTGCACAGCGCAAACTAAAGGCGCTTGCAACGGTCTTTTCTGCGAATGAAAAACTGACCACTCACCAACGCCAGATTGTAGATTTGGCAAAACGAATGTCCGAAAAAATTGAAAATGAAGTAAAACCCTCTCGACATCCCGCCATCGAATCGCTCGCCGAGCAAATGATCTGGGCTGACGCAAATCTTGGCCCAGCAACTCGAGCTGCTTGGTTGAAAGGTCTTGTTGAACTATTCGAGGAAAAAGTCTGGGCTCGCGAATTGGTTGCATCGGCCAGACTTAAGTTGACAGCCATAGAGAATGCTAGGGAATAAGGCGAGCAGCAGGCCGAGAACTACCACTGAGCCTGAGGCGCTAGCCGAGCCACACTGCGCGAAATCGGCTAGCGCCTCAGGCTCAGGAAATGAATTCATCGGTACATTTCAAACTGCCGCTCGCCTAACCCTACTTCCCTGAAGTTGATGCCGTGACCAGGAATTGCATGTTGAACATTGTCGAAGTAACTGGATTGACCAAGAAATACGGAAGCTTTGCCGCCTTGAATGAATGCTGTCTTTTGGTACCAGAAGGATCGATCTTCGGATTGCTAGGACCAAATGGGGCTGGAAAAACCACGCTCATTCGCTGTTTGATGGGATACCTCCGGCCCTCGGCGGGTATGGCCAAGGCAGATGGATTGGATTGCCAACGAGAAAGTCTGCAGGTTAGGCAGCGAGTATGTTACTTGCCCGCTGAAACGAAGCTTTTTCGAATGATGCGAGGGCTCGACTGCATCGATTTTTTTTCCGCCATCCACCCGCGAGGCAATAAACAGCTCGCTCTGGAGATCGCAAAACGGCTCGAACTGGATACCGGTCGCCGCGTGGGTTTCATGTCGACAGGCATGCGTCAAAAGCTTGCTATTGCATGCGTGATGAGTTGCCAATGTCGCCTCATGATCTTGGACGAACCCACAGCCAATCTCGATCCAACCGTCAGAGCCGAAGTGCTGCGATTGGTTCGCGAAGCAAGCCAGAGGGGAACTACAGTTGTGTTCTGTTCCCATGTACTTAGCGAAATCGAAGAGATTTGTGATCATGCTGCCATATTGAAAATGGGGCAGGTAGTTCGGTCTATTGACTTGAGCGAAGTTCGATTTGTACATCGCGTTCAGGCCGCGATCTCAGAGAGGATTACGGCTGTCATAATTCCGGATTCCGTTCGCATCACGTGCCGTGAAGCGAGGAGTATCGAGCTAGAAATCGATGGTCCGTTGGACAGCCATTTAAGTTGGCTTGCCCAGAGCGGATTGCACTCCATTCAAATCGACTCGATTGGCCTTCGCAGTATATACGATAGTGTTCATCCAAGTGTGCCATTGATGAAGGTAAGGACGGACTAGTCTTGTCAGCGTCCGGTTCGCATTTGCGAATCGCGACGAAGGCGTCTTACGCTAGCTATGAGGCTTGTGTCACTGGTATTGCTTTCGACTGCGACCTTCGTCTATTGTCCTTCGTGGCGGAGGTTGCGCGCATTTAACTTCCGTCCATTCGTAATCACATGCATGTTCGAATAATTCGAAATCGCGAGCATCGCTCATTTTCCAAGGATGGAAAACGACAATGGAAAAAAATCGGCAATTGACCACAAGCAACTTTCGTTTTCGCTTGAATAAGGCTTGGCCCATATTGGCCTTGCTGTCGGTCGCGATTCTGAACTGCCCAATGTCAGCAATTGCACAGACCAAGCTTAGCAAGCCGATCAAGAGCAGTGGTCCCGCCGCACCTGCCGCCGCTCCGGCAAAGACGGAGCGAGAATGGATATGGACAGCCGATGCGCAAAGCGAGTCGCGAATTGGGGACGCCTATTTTCGGCGGGTAATGGATTTACCCGAAATTGAAAAAGCCTTTGTGGAATTCGAAGCGGCTGAAACATGCGAAGTCTTCGTGAACGGCAGACGCGTTGGTTCGAGTAAGGCAGCCCGCACTGTCGAACGCGTAGATGTGTCGACTGCGGTTCGACCCGGGAAAAACATAATTGCAATTCGAGCAAGCAACCGACAAAGCGACGGATTGGGTCTGAAAGTAGGATTCATGTTCAAGCCGACGGAAGCCAAGTGGCGGATTGTGGTTAGTGACTCTGAATGGAAAGCGAGCAAAACCGCATCTCAAAACTGGCAGCTACTCCGATTCGATGATAGTAAATGGAATTCAGCCATCTCCATTGACAACAATAACCAGGCTGTGGTCAAGCGAGAAACCGCCAAGCCCAAGGCTGCTCCGGTGGTTGTGTCAATTGGCGACTATGACTCTAAGAAAGGTCCGCCGCCACCAGAACGATTCAAGACGAAACCTGGATTTGTAGTAGACGAAGTGATCGACCATGCTTCGATCGGATCCGTTGTGGCGATGGCGTTTAATGAGTTTGGGCACATTGTGGCGTCGCAAGAAGGTGGGCCACTCCTTCTGATATACGACGCGGACAAGGATGGCACACCTGAAAAGACCCGCATCTATTGCGAGTTAGTCAAGAACATACAGGGAATTCTTCCTCTCAACGGTGACGTCTACGTGACCGGTGACGGGCCTGAGGGATCGGGCCTCTACCGACTCGTAGACGAAGATCGAAATGGAGAGCTCGAAAAATGTGAGCAGTTGCTCAAATTTCAAGGAACTCCCGGAGAACATGGGCCACACCAAATTGCCTTCGGACCCGATGGTTGTATCTACATCGTTGTCGGCAATCATGCAAAGCTCAGCACACCGATTGATGAGGGAAGCCCGTATCGTCTTACCTACGAGGGAGATCTGGTGCAGCCTCGCTTTGAAGATCCAGGTGGACATGCTGAGGGGGTCAAGGCACCAGGCGGAACGGTCGTAAGATTGGAGCTCATAACTAAAAAGGTTCAGGTTGTAGCTGGAGGACTTCGAAATGCCTACGATCTGGCATTTCATCCAAGCGGCTCACTGTACGTTCTCGATAGCGACATGGAAGCGGATATCGGCGCCATCTGGCATCGAGCCACTAGTTTGTTTCGAATTGCAGAGGGTGGGGAATACGGCTGGCGAAGCGGTTGGGCCAACTGGCCAGATTACTATCTGGATCGACAACCGTCCTTGGCAACATCGGGCCGAGGATCTCCAACAGGCATGACGGTCTACACACACGTCAAGTTCCCAGTAAAGTACCACCGGACACTCTTTATGGCGGATTGGTCGGAAGGACGAATCCTGTCGATGAATGTCGAAGCAACCGACAAGTCCAAAGGGAAAATGGAGGACTTCGTTTCCGGAACACCTATGAACGTTACGGATTTGGAGGTCGGCCCGGACGGTTGGCTTTATTTCTGTACCGGTGGACGCGGAACCGATGGCGGCATCTACCGAGTACGATGGGTCGGCGAAATTCCGGCCCAATCAACAGACCTGGGAACTGGGATCTCGAAAGCAATCAGGCAACCGCAGATCTATTCCGCATACGGACGTCAAGCCGCGGCCGTTCTAAAGAAAGAACTTGGCGAAGAATGGTCGGAACAAATGGAGGGCGTTGCGTTCAGCAGCGAAAATCCAGCCAGGTATAGAATGCAGGCACTCGATCTAATGCAACTATTAGGGCCCATCCCAACGACCGAAATGTTGATTGAGCTAAGCAATAGTTCGAGCGAACAAGTGCAGGTCAAGTGTGCTCGCATGCTTGCACTGCACATGGACGACAGCGAAGCACAGATGCAACTGCGAAAACTATTACGCGATGACGATGTAACCGTTCGCGTCGCTGCATGCGAATCGATTTTGAGACTTGGCGTGATTTGTGAACCGTCTGAATTAAAAGCCCTATTGCAAAGCAATGCACGAGAGGAAAGATTTGCCGCTCGACGCGCTTTGGCCTTGGTGCCAAACCAACAGTGGCGTGAATCCTTTCTGACAGATGCGTCGAGCCGTTTGGTGATCAATTCCGCGCTCGCGCTGATTGCCACCGAGCCGAACCGTTCCAACGCACTGCTTGTAGTCGATAACTTAATGCGATTGTCTCAAGGCTTTGTGAGCGATTCTGACTTTGTTGACTTGCTGCGTGTTTTACAAGTCACACTTCACCTCAATGCCATCGAGCCAGCGAATCTGCACACCCTAAAGGCTCTAGTGGAAAGGGAGTTTCCTGCTGGAAACTCTGCTATCAATTGTGAGCTAGTGCGGCTTGCCGCCTACATGCAATGCGATATCGTTCCGCAAGCGATCAAGTTCCTGCAATCAGACGTGGCCATGCCCGAACGCATGCTCGTATCAATGCACCTGCCGATGATTAACCACGAATGGACCTCCGTGGAGCGAATGACCGTCTTGCAGTTTTTGGAAACGGCCCAAAAAGCCAAGAGCGGAAGTTCGTATCAGTTGTACGTTATGAAGACGTCACAGGCATTAGCCAATTTCATGACCGAGTCTGAAGCCATGCGAATCTTGGAGCTTGGTGAACAATATCCAAACGCAGCCTTGACAGCCCTGTTTAAAGCACCCGAGCAGCTGACCGCAGAACAGATTCAAACCCTTGTCCGACTTGACAAATCTATTGACAAAGGGGGATTGGAAGAGGATGTATTCAAGCGACTCAAGACGGGCATCACCGCCATATTGTCTAGCCAATACGATGATTCCGCCATGGAACACCTACGTGAACGATGGAGAAAGAGCCCTGACCGCAGAGCCAGCATTGCTATGGCTCTGGCCCAGCGGCCCGACGAGCGAAATTGGGACTATCTGGTTCGGTCCGTGTCACAACTGGATTCATTTGCGGTCGCAGACGTATGCGATTGTTTACGCAAGATCGACGTAGCGACCGAAGACCCTGAAGCTCTGCGACAAACCATCCTTCAAGGATGCAAATTGTTCGAGGCCGGTCTGGATCCGAATCCAACGATTCGACTGATGGAATATTGGACGGGAGAAACCTTGGAACGGCCTGCAGATAAAAAACAGTCTCCTATGTCTGCTTGGCAAAAGTGGTATGAAATGAGATTTCCTGATTTGCCACCCGCGGTGCTAGCTACAGCCACCGAACAACCAAGGTGGTCGCTCGGATTTTTGGAGCAGTTCTTGTCGGGTGACCAAGGGAAGTTTGGTGAAATCACAAACGGCGCCCAGGTCTTTTCGAAGGCTCAATGCAGTTCGTGTCACAAAATGGACACGCTTGGCAATGGATTCGGACCAGATTTAACAAGCATTACCAGACGATTCACAAGGACTGAGTTTCTCGAATCCGTTCTGTTTCCATCGCACGTCATAAGCGATCAATACGCTTCCAAAAAAGTACTGATGACCAATGGGCAAATACTAACTGGGATTGTTATTCATAGCAAACAGGGGCTGACGATTCGAACCAAGGAAAATAAAGAGGTACAAGTTCCGAAAGCCGATGTCGACGAAGTGTTACCAAGCAAGGTATCTGCAATGCCTGCCGGCCTTTTGGATACTCTAACCCCTTCCGAGATTCGAGACTTGCTATGTTTCATCGGCTACTTGCCACAATCTAACGTCGCCGAAGAAAAACCGATAACCGTGCGGCGTTAGGGCGTATTTGTGGGATAGGCTTCTAGCCTGTCGTATCAGTGCATCGACAGGTTGGAAGCCTATCCCACTCTGTCGTATCAGTGCATCGACAGGCTGGAAGCCTATCCCACCCTTACGCTCTGGCGTGCGTAACAATCTACTCTGTCCATTGAACGACGAGCTAATCTTTATAGGCTTTTGCGTTTTTATCGCCGGCAGTCATCACGTAAACCAACAAGTCCTTTAGTTCGTCTTCGTTGAGGCCATCGATTAGGCCGAGAGGCATCTGAGATATCTTTGAGGACACAATGCTCTCTACCTCGGATTTTTTGATCACCACCGGCTTTGCTTCCACGTCGACCGTATAGACATAGTACTCATCTCCAATCTCGACGGCACGTCCGACAAGCACTCTGCCGTCGCTGGTCAAGACTTGTTGCGAACCGTATTGATCTGAAATGACTTTGCTGGGTTCAATGATCGCTGTTAGCATGTCTTCAACGGAGAATTTCCTTCCGGCTGTCGATAGGTCCGGTCCGAGTGCCCCGCCTTCTCCACCGATCCGATGGCACTTTGCGCAAGACGTAGCGTGATAAAGATTCTTGCCAACCTGAAAATTCCGTTTTGACGGTTTGTCACCAATTGCAGTCAACGCCTCCGATGTGGTCCACTTGCGTCCTGGTCCAACCGGCGGTGTCGATTTTATGGGAGCGGAAACTAACGAAACGCTTGCCAGTGGTTCCAAGACAATTAACTCGGCTTGCGTGCAGCTAGAAAGCGCGTCCTCTCGGAACTGCATAAGGAACTTTGCATAGCTATTTCCTCCCGGCTTTTTGGCGGCTTCGATAAAGAATTGCAGATATTTTTGTCGTTCGGCGACCGTCCAACCTGACTTCACATTGCGCAACATGAACGCAAAGTGAATTGCGCGCGACGGAGGCATATTGGCCAGCATGCTGCCAACCGTACCTCCATACCCTGCATTGCGGGAAACCAAATATCCCCAATCAGGAATCGGTTCAGGACCAAGGTTGTCCATGAGTTTTAGCGTTTTGGCAACAACACTCGGTGAACGCAGGTAAACGAGCAACTGAACGAGCTCTGCATTCAAGTTGTAGGACGTGGTTGGATAATTTGCATCCAACAATGCGACTAACCGGTCTCGCCATTCTGACGATGGTTCGCCGTGACGTGCAAAGGCTATTTCGAGTGTGCGAAGTGCAATGAGCTGTTCGCTTTCGTCCAACGAATCAAGTTTCAACGTTGATAATTTGTCTAGCAATGGTCCGATGTCTTTGGCCGATCCCTGGTGGGCGACGGCCATCATTGCATTGAGCACCGCTTTCGATTCTTTTGTAGAGAACGCCAAATCTCGCCAGATTGCAAAAGGTTGGTTTTCCAATGCAACTCGAGCTGCATATCGAATAAATCGATCCTCGTGCCCAAGGTTTGCAAAGATGAGTTTCATGTCGCAATCGGACTGGCCATGAAACGCTTCGAGTCGTCGGCGGAGTGCACGTTGCTCTGCACCACGAGTGTCCGTACGAATGGCAGCCGCCGTTGATTCTGTCCCTTCGTAGCTAACGCGGTAGAGTCCGGACTGAGTACCTCGACCACCCGCTGTAAAGTAAAGTGCACCGTCTTGTCCAACAACCGCGTCCGTCACAGGCAACGGTGATCCGGTAACGAAGTCCGACTTCTTTCCAATGTAACTTGAACCCTCTGGGGTTAGTTCGATGGAATAGATCGTGCTATATGTCCAGTCTAAGATGAAAAGTGCGCGCTGGTAGTTTGCGGGGAATTTGGCGCCGGTGCCGAACACAATGCCCGTTGGCGAGCCGGGTCCGATTTCAATCGTTGGCGGCAACGAGTCTTCGTAGTAGGTTGGCCACTTGCCAGTTCCGCTCCTCCAGCCGAACTCGCTGCCACTGGTTGCATGACAGACTCGTGTCGGCCGATACCAAGGCGAACCAAAATCCCATTCCATATCAGCGTCATACGTGAACAAATCGCCATCCGGATTGAAGGCTATGTCATATTGATTGCGATAACCCATGCTGTAGACATTCCAGTCTTTGCCACTTGGATCTACATTGCAAATCCAGCCACCAGGCGCAAGAATTCCAGCGGCGTGCCCGTTGGCGTCCCATCGTCGAGGCAACAAATGGTCTTCGTTCCAATTCTGTGGGATACGGCTGCCAGCCACTTTACTGGGAAGCTTGGTATGGTTGCCTGCGATGACAAATAGAGATTTCTGGTCAGGGCTTAGGATGACTGCATGTGGTCCGTGCTCACCGGCACCTGGCAATGGCATACAGAACTCATCGCTGTCGACGATTCCATCGCCGTCAGTGTCTCGCAGTCGGTGCAGGCCAGAAGCTGCTCCGTTGACGACCGCATAGAGCGAGTCAAAAGCCCATAGCAAACCATGTGCACCGCTCAGCTGCACAGGTAGCTTTTCGACTTTGGTTGGCCTGTCCTTGTTCCCAGGTGCAATCATAAAGATCCCGGCACCTTCCTGATCGCTCGCAAACAAACGGCCTTGAGGACCAGTTGTTAGAGAAACCCATGAGCCCATCGAGCGTGGAACTTGGAATATTTTTTCGATCTTGAATCCAGCAGGAACTTGTGCGTTCTTGGCAATTTCAGGTGCGTATTCAGCGCTCGAATTGGAAGCACCGCCAAAGGCTAACAACAATGCATCGCGGTCAATGGAGTTCCATGGCAGTCGACTGTCACCAATCGGACCAAGGACATTGACATTGGACCAAGCCGAATCGTCGAAGTCAGCCTTTCTCGCAGCATTTCCCTTGGCTTCCGCGTTCCCCTTCCATGAGACGTCAGTTACCAATTCCAAAGTCTTGCCGTTTACCAATTTCACAGAGAGTGCCGCTACAACGCCTGCCGGTCCATCATCGTTCTTTGCGGAAATGCAGATGACATTCTTACCCGTTTTGAGTAGCTGGCTAATTTCGCTTGCCTCAAATCGTGACCAATCATCCGAAGCCGTTGCTCTTTTATCATTCACAAAGATTTCACAATGATTGTCTCCGGTCGCGATGACGATCGCTTTTTCAACTTTCTCCTCCAAAGAAAAGACCTTGCGTACGACTACCTTGGGGGCATCGCTTGGCTTGCCTGCCCAAATCCAATTTGGCGTTGATTTGAAGTCGGCCGATGACTTCTTTGCGGATTCCTGTGCCGTCCCTTCATTTTCTGAGGTAAATGCAAAAAGGAAAGCCATGACTGAGGTAAGTGGCACTAACAACCTAAGTCGACTTGAAAGTTTCGCGATATGCAGGAAACGCACGGAAATGGGCCTCATCGATAAAAGGAAGGATCACAAGAAAGGTGATTAATACAAGCCCGCAGCGCAAGCAAGGGATAGCAAACGCAATTCCCTCGCTTGCGCATCGGGCTTGTATTTTATCGGCAAAACACTGTGGTTAGGACAAAAGAGTGCAACTTCGAAACTCGCATGCTAGTGACTTAGATCCATCACTACTTCGCTTACTTGATCGTTTTGATTCGTATGTTCTTGAACTCCGCCCACATGGGCTTACCCGCATGAAGCTGCAGCGCGAGCACGCCTTCTTTCAATGCTAGAGTGGGTTCGTTGTCCGTGAAATCGAGTACCAATTGGTTGTTCAAGTAATGCTGGATTTGGGTACCCTTTCCAATGATCACGACTTCGTTCCAA
>JANLUJ010000092.1:0-1510 GCA_031363425.1 Pirellula sp. | reverse complement strand
GCGGTAGTCGCCGAAAATGATGTCGTTTCCATCTCCGCCTTTCAAGCCGTCGTTGCCTTCGCCACCAACCAGTACGTCGTTTCCATTGCCACCGTCGGCGCGGTCGTTGCCATTTCCTGCCAACAAAATATCATTTCCATCTCCCCCAAGCAACGCATCGTTTCCGCGATTAAGCGTTGCAAATTCGATGGCATATCGGACTGGGGCAGTAAACTTTTCGGGGTAACTATTTGTTCCGTCGCCAAAAAGCCAATCGTTTCCAACTCCCCCTTCGAACTCATCGTTCCCAGCGCCACCGATCAGGAAATCGTTACCGCGGCCGCCCCCAAGCTGGTCGTTGCCGGTGCCTGCAAAAATCACGTCGGCACCTGCGCCACCTCCAAGACGGTCGTTACCATCCTGTCCCTCTATGAAATCGACTCCCGCTCCGCCATCCACTGAGTCATTGCCATTCCCTCCATACACCACATCGTTCCCAATTCCAGCGCGAATGATGTCGTCGCCGTCGTCACCGTAAATGGCATCGTTTGCATCAGTTTCGGGAGAAGGGCTTTCTAATTCGGGTGCCCCGGTCCCCTCCGAGATTTCGGGATTCTGTCGTCGCAAGGCTTCAGTCCTGGCCAAAGCTTCACTAAAACTAAGATCATCATCGGAAGCTGACCCTTCCTGTTCGTTCACGCCATCACCAAACAGCTCATCGTTGCCACCTCCGCCCCGTATTAAATCGTTCCCTAGGCCACCCTGAATGTTGTCGCTGCCGTCACCACCCGCAATTCGATCATTTCCGCCACCCCCTTCGATTCGGTCAGCGCCGCCGTTGCCAAGCAATCGGTCGTTTCCATCCCCACCAAGGATTACGTCGGGCTGCGAGCTACCAAAGATCTGGTCGTTTCCCTTGCCTCCGTCGAGCCGAGTTGTCTGTCTTATGCTCGTGCCGATCACAATGGAATCGTTACCACCCTTCGAAAATACTTGGATGTGCTTGACTGCTTCATTGCGAAAGTCAAATACCATGGTATCGATTTTTACGGTCAACTTATTCGCATCGACAGTGGCTGAAACAAGGATTTCATTGGATAGATCATCTCCCTGGACGGTCAATATGCCGTTTTCCAGGACGGCACTTCCGTTGAAGACTTCGCGTTTCTCCAATTGTTGGATAAAGAGTCCTCGCGTGAAACGATGACGGAGGAGTTGCTTATGGGCAGGAAGATTGGCGCGGCGCATAACGTGTACCCTTTTTGGACTGGCATCAGGAAGAGAGTCACCGCTTATGAAGAACTTGGCAAACAACCAAATTCTGCAAAAACGTTGGTGTGTGCCTTGTTAGTGACAGATGGCCGCAGACTTATTACATGTGCCTCCCAGTTCTTGAAAGAAAAATCATTCTCGTTTCCAGGCTCTGCCTGGGAACGCACTGCCGAGGAGGCTCCTGCCAAATGGCACTCACTTTTTGAGCGGCAAGGCGCTAGCCGCCGGTGTGACGAGGCAATTTCACTGAATTGAAGTC
>JANLUJ010000736.1:0-3336 GCA_031363425.1 Pirellula sp. | reverse complement strand
ACCATTCTGCGTTGCAATAGGCAGAGCCAGAATTGGTTCGTGGAGATTTGCTGAGTTCCAAAGTTTGGGTATTTTTTCCATTCGAGAAACGATCAGACGATTTCCAGTTGGCCACGAAAAATATTGGTGGTCGGCTGAGATCGAAAGTCCAAGTCGATTTTCGGTTCCGGTTCGTAGAATACCGGGAGGCGTGATCTTGTTTTTGATGTCGTATGCAACAGTCCGACCATCCACGGATGGAACAATGGCTTTTCCACCGATGACCACGGGTGGGGCCGTCGGCGTGAACATGAGGGTTCGTGAAGTGACTATGTTTCCGGTCATCAACTCGTAGACGTACAGCGTATTTCCATTGGTAACGGCAACGTATTCGTCAGAGACACCTGGGCCAAACATCGGCAACGCGGAATTGCCAGCTTCAGTTCTCCAAATAATGGCGCCCGTTTCGGCATCCGTTGTTGCGAGAATACCGTTGTTTGTTAGCGTAATGGAGTAAACAAGTCGCTCGCTGTAGGGTTTATCTATTTCCGCTTTTCGTCCGAGTATCTTATAATTCGCGACCAGTTTTTCCGCTTTCAGCCTTGCGCCGTCGAGACCAATCGTCGGCGGTTTCGGCGGTCGTTCACCACTTTCGATGGCTTTTTCGAAAGCTTTCTGATCCACTTCCTCTCCGCGAATCTGTTCAATCACACGGTTGCCACTTCGTACGGTAACGTATTCCCGTTTCTCCGTAGCGTGCTGCCAAATAACGAAGCTGTTCGAACCGTTTGCTAAGGGCGCCCCGCCAATATTAGATTGCCAGTGGACGACCAATCCAATGGCCATCAAATCTCCCCCTTCGTTGGAGTCCGCCCAAGCAAGGTTTGCCGAATCGTTGCTTATGCCGAAAAACCAGAAGGAAAAAAGAATTAGAATTCGAAAAGGAATTGTTTGGAATTTCATAGATTGCGCTCAGTGAAAACTGGAATGGTCCTTCCGATGCATGGTACTTCAAGCATCAGGAAGTTGCGAATAAGAAATTCGATTTCGATGCGATACAAATTGCATGGCCCACGTGGACCGGCCTTCATCGGCCTCTGCTACTGACTCCTATCCATTGCATTACCGGAAAAATCGGTAACTCAATTGCAATGCATGCTGAAGAGGGGGTAAAAAACGCAATCAGGAAAATCGCGTTTGCTTTGAACTTGTTTGGCAGAATTTCATGAGAGCAGGTGGAGAATGTTTGACGGCTGTGCTGCCGGGATTTAGGATGCAAGGAGCGGGCGAGGGCAATTTTTAATTTGCAGCAGCGCAACGGCTTCAAAAAGTTGAACTGTTAGCGTCCTACCCACTTCCAATCGTAACTTCTCTTCTGTGTTTTTTGAGGTTTTTATGGCCCGCGATCGCAACGTTTATATTTGGCAAGCCTACGTCACGGTCATGTCGATAGTCAGCGTCGCTTGTCTTGGAGCGTTGGCTTTTGTGATTTTCCAGTCGGGGACCAACTCGAAAATGGTAGACGGCGCACTTGACCGAGAAAAGAAAGCGCAGGAATCGCTAAGAACCAGCGATTCTAAGGTTCAGCTTATGGAGGGTATGCTAGGGGTTAAGACACTTTCAGATGCGGAGTTCAATCAACTATCAACCTCGATCCCCGCCGACGAGCAATGGAATAAAGCGATTAAAACGTACACGGACAACATGTCGCTTTTCGGACCGAATCCGTCGCCCCGAAACTATACGAATTTAGTAAGTGTATTGGTTTCAGAATTGAGAGCGCGTAACACCGCAATGGACTCTGCGGCCAAGAAAGAGGCCGCGTTCAAGGACGATTTTGAGTTTAAGCTTGCACAGGAAACCAAAGCGAGGGAAGCGGAGAAGCAGAACTCGCTGGATCTATCAAATAAGCGAGACAAAGAGCTTGTCGAGTACACGGAAAAAAACAAGGAGCAAGGCGAGCAGATCGCCAGTATTGAGTTGAGCAAGCAGAACATGGAGAAACTGCTAACTAAGAAGAATCGGGAGCTAACCGCTCAGCTGGACGATTCGAAGAAAAAGATCGGCGAAATGGAGAAAAACCTAGATCTCTTCCGCACTAAACTCAACGAAATTAATGGTGAAGATTTTCAATATGTGCAGGGCAAAATTACCGAGGCGGCAAGCGGCAGCGGTGGAGACCTAGTCTGGATCAATCTTGGCAAGTCATCCGGTTTGCGACCAGGTGTAAAATTTGGGGTCGTGGGATCTGACGTAACTCGAGTTGCAAATGAGAAGCCAAAAGCTCAAATCGAAGTCATTGCTGTAGAAGACCACTTGTCTCGATGCAAAGTGCTCTCTACTAGGTCCATTATTTTGAATGGTGACTCAATCTATTCCCCAGCATGGCAACCTGGTCGGAGTGTCGAATTTGCCCTGGTCGGCAAAATGGATATGGATGGAGATGGCAATGATGACAGAGCTACCTTGAAGGCCTTGATTGTACAAAATGGTGGAAGAGTAACCGCAGACTTGCCCCCGGGTGGCAAGCTTGACGGCAAATTGACGGTTGATACTCGTTGGCTCGTTATGGGAGAAGACTTCAAGGTGCGTGGAGATCTAACGAAAGACGACGCTCTTTCCGCGAAAGAGCGAAACAATCTTGAGTCAGAGGCCAAGGCACTTGGAATAAGTCGGATCAATTTAGACAAACTGATGGGTTGGCTTCGCGGTTCGGGTGCAGAGGTTTCCGCAATGGGGAGCGCAATGCACCCAAAAGTCTTGGATTTTAGGTCCCCACCACCTACGAGCATGAATTCAGCCCGCGTTTCGCCGATATTCCAAAATCGTGATGGGAGTTTGAACCGAAACACAGTCAAACCGGAGCTGAATAAGTAAGTCTGGTTCAAATAGGGGTTTTTTGCGGATTTTTCCGACATTCGCTTTTGGAAAGCTTGTATTAATGCAGTTTTGAGGATATCACCTAATAGGGAACATTTTTTCGGGAGAGTCTTTCTCTTAGACAGGAAAACACAACATGAGATTTGGATCGCGTGCAACGGGCTTCGCAGGTGCCCTTGCTTTGGTAATGTCAACAAGTTTGTCGTTCGGAGTCGCCCAAAGCCTGATGGCAGATGAGAGCATTCCAGCGGTCAGCGTTTCGAGCGTCACAACATTGAACCAATTGTTCAGTAAGCAATGGGTTCGCCTCGATAGTGAAGGTTCGATTAGCGGTAGTTTGGTTCAGTTAGCGGACGGCGAAAAGGAAGCACTCGCTAGTTTACCAGTCGCACTGGTTCGCGACGGCGAAATCCAACATTCCGCAATGGCAGATGAATCTGGCAATTTCCAATTTGAAAACGTTGCCCCCGGTTCTTA
>JANLUJ010000705.1:0-3605 GCA_031363425.1 Pirellula sp. | reverse complement strand
CGATTTAAGGGATTCTTCTTGCACTTTGCAGATGCAATCAACGGCGAATCGATTCAAACGGAGGTTAGTGACCCGTCACAACCGGCATCATTAGAAGATGTTCTGACCAACTTTGCAGTAGACGGACCTCGCGTTCAGATTCAATGGGAGCAAAACTACCAAGGCAAGGTGATCAATTACGAGTTGCCATTCGTGATAGCTGTGCTGGCAAATCTCAATGGCACGCTGACCGACAATGCAAAGGCAAGTGGAGCAGGTGGGAATTATCGCGAGCGTCGCTTTATCACAGTTGACAATAAGAATATTGCGAATGTCTTTCGACAAATTGCACCCCGGCTCAGATTCAATGTACCTGACCCCGAAGATGGCACAAAGATTCTAGACATTGATATCGATTTTACTCAACTAGAGGATTTTAAGCCCGCTTCCGTTGTGGCACGCGTGCCTTCACTCAAGTCGATGCTCGACGTTCGAGCAGCGCTGACCGAAACGGAGCAAGCCTTGCTTGACAAGAGACTTTCTGCCCGCCTCGTGGCTGTCTTACACAATCCAGAATTCTGCAAGTTAGAGGCTACGTGGCGCGGGATAAGCTACCTGTCATCGGTGGCGAACGAGGAGCTGCAAATCCGTGTACTAAACGTTTCTAAAATCGAAGTCATAAAGGATCTTAATGATGCAGTGGGATTCGACCAAAGCACGCTTTACAAGAAGATATATGATGAAATGTTCGATGTACTAGGGGGGCAGCCCGCCGGGTTGCTCGTTGGCGATTTCGAAATCGATATTTCTCATCCAGACGGAATAAATTTTCTTCGCAATATTTCACAAATCGCCGTGGCTGCGCAGTGCCCGATGTTATTTGCTTCTGCACCAGGTTCGTTCGGACTTGACTCATGGGCAGAGTTGCATCTTCCCCAATCGCTTTCCCGGATGCTTGATACTACCAAATTTAGACCGTACCGTGAGTTTCGAGAAACTCCAGAAGCGAAGTACACTGCATTGGCGTTGCCACGTATTCTGGTCCGACTCCCGTACGGCAATGAATACAGTCGCGTCAATGAATTTCGTTTTGAAGAGACCAATAACAGCGAAAACGCGAGTGTTTGGATGAATCCAGCTTGGGCGTTCGCCGCTTGTGTCGGGCGAACCATGACCCGGCATGGCTGGCCCGCTAGGATCTGTGGGCGCGACGGCGGCGGTCGCATTGATGGCTTGCCCGCATCCCAAGCGAGGTCCGTTGACGGCGATTTTGTCCCCGTTGGTCCGCTCGATGTCACAATTACCTTACGGCGCGAAGAGGAATTGAGTTCCTTGGGCTTCATGACGTTATTGCCGACGCGTGACAGCTCAACAGTCGTTTTCCCGAATGCCGCTTCATGTGCTTATGGAGTATCCACGGATTCGGACGCGAGGCTAAACGTCCTCCTTTGTGCGACTCGATTTTCACATGCTCTGAGAGCCAAGATTCGCGATCGGGCAGAGGTAGGAATCGGAGCCCAGGATATTGAGCGTATGAACACTTGGTTGGCCGGCTTCGTATTGCAGGAGCCTTATGGAAATTCGGCGGAGGAACAGGTCCGGCGACCGCTCAGCGAAGGTCATGTAGAGGGAATTCATGATCCGAGTAAATCAAACAGTGTCGAAATCGTCTTGACGTTGCGGCCACGTTTTCAAATTAACGATTTACCGGATTCGGTGCGGATCACAATAGGACGGTACTCCTGGAATCCGTAGCAAAGGGGACACAGAAAGCGCCGGGATAAACCGGATTGGAGATGGGAATGAAAGAGTCCTACAAAGAAGAATTAGCCAATCACCTTGGCCGCGAGTTGTACGCTGATGGCGGTAACGTCATTGGTGTAGCCACAACAAAGGTATACGCAGGCGCATTTCCACAGGTTGGACTGAGGCTGGATTCATGGCTAGCTCATCCACTGTGGAAGCGTCGTACTCCTGCAGGATCGGCCTAGCCAGCAACTGGCGGCTACGATTTCCACCTTGGACTTAGGCTGGATTCTTGGCTAGCTCATCAACTGTGAAAGTGGCGTTGACTGCAGCTGGCTCCATTGTGAATCCGTCCGCTTCCCCCCGACACGCTTCTGCGATTTCCACAAGGTTGTGCCTAGCTGCTAGCTTGCCATATTCGGCAGGATGCATGGCTAACTCATCCACTGTGGAAATGTCGTCGCCTGCGGCGTTCTGACTTGCCAACCAGCTTTTCTATTTCCACATGGATGGCCTATGACCCGCCGATCGATTGCTTATTAGCGTTTTTCTTCTGAGCTTGTGCAAGTCCTTTCGTCAGCGTGTCACATAGATCAGCGGGATCCATTTTTGAGAGCACCAGGAACGCTTCGGAAAGAACGCGTTTGGTATCAGCGACATTGATTGACGTCTTGGCAGTATCAGTGCGTTGCGCCACTTCGTTGTAAAAATCGGTTAACTTCATTTTTTATTCCTAAGGTTGATGTTGGAAAATCATCTGACAATTGGTTCAACGAATAAAGGATAGTTGCTTGAGTAGCTACTTGACCAGTACCCTGCGTCGAAGCAACGCTTTAATCGCTGCCCCGTTGCCTGTGAATATTCCGATTTCTTCCGACACAATCCATTCCAAATGCAAGCTGATGGCACGTCAACTGTGGACAGGACTGGCCTGCATCAGTGACAGCCAAGTTGACAAATCCGTGCTAACTCTCCAAACTTCAAGGATGACAGTCCCGAATCGAGATAAGAACATGATCCCCGAAATCGGTGTCAGTGAATCCGCACTTCTGACTGACATCGCTATGTGCATAAACTATTACCGGCTGTTTTCGCCGGGGCTGTATTGTTGTGTTCATGCCCCGCTCCAACTTGATGACATGACTCGATTGCATCCCGGCATCATCGTCATGACGAGAAACAGACAAGCAATCCGTATGCAGTGACCGTGTATAGCTTTCCATCATAAACCGTGGGTGTCCGTTGACTCAACCATCGCATAAGTCGGTGGTAAGCTACGTAACCATCGGATGGCAGTCCAAGTCGGGAAAGCCATTCCCGCTCACCCGTTTTAACGTTGAAAGCAACTACATATTCAATCCCATCGAATACACCAAGTGTGAATGCTCGATTGCCAACAATTGCTGGAGCTGCAATTCCCGCCCCTAATCCTTCAATTTGATAAAGCATTGGCGGTCCACTTGCTGGCCAAGTCTTCAGTAGCCCCGTTTCGGATGAAACATTATTACGTTGCGGTCCTCGCCATTGAGGCCAGTCGTCAGCATGCGCTGACTGTAGGATAGCGACTAAAACAATCAAGTTGAAAAGGAGTTCTATACGCATCGCTTGAATCCATTTAGTAAAAGTGTTTAATGGTCGACAACTCGCGACAGTTGTGGTTCGGCGGTCGGGTTGTTGTCGGCGAATGGAACACGATGCGTCTTGCGAATGAACCCGCAATCACCAGGCGCATTTCGGTTCACATTTGCGACAAAACTTCAATCCATATCGGACAACGGTTCATAACGCGGCGACTCAGCCAATGGCGTTCCGTTCCAGAGTCTCACAGAACCATCCCCGCCAGCGGTTGCGAGTCGGGTTCCGTCGGGACTGAAAGCAAC
>JANLUJ010000081.1:0-3669 GCA_031363425.1 Pirellula sp. | reverse complement strand
TGCGTAAAACAGCGTCGCTTCTGAAAACACCCAATTCAACGTCAGAACTCGCATCCGCCGGAGGCGAAATGACCTGAACCTGTGCAGTCGCTTTATACTGTTTTGGCAGTTGAACAAAGTAGGCGACGCCAACGATCGCACCAATCACAGACCCAATAATAGGAAGCCACGTCCATCTCAGGAGAACTTTACCGATACTGCTGCTGGTTGAGGACCGTATACCAGAATCAACAGTTGATGTCTTTGTGTTTTCGTCCATAGTCTATTTGCCTTTGCAAGAGGGTACGCGAAACTCCAATGCCATGTGCTTTGAAGATTAGTTCCAATTCGTTTTGCCGTCAATCAGTTTTGAGCCAAAGCCACAAGAACATGAGAACCACGTGGGCGGTACAATAACCGCGTATGTGGCCGTGCGATACGAAGAGGAACGACCATGTTGACCGAGTCCCCGCTAAAAAGGTCTCTGAATGTTGAAACGGACCGACGGGGACTTCGGTCCAACATTTTGTTACCCGACTTTTGTGTCATTGTTTAGCTGGCATCGTCGAGCTGTTGCACCAAATCATCAAGTGGGCCTACCAACCAAATTGCTGCGAAGCCCAACGAATCGACCCAAGTTCCGCATTTCTCTCGGAATTCCTCGATTACGTCGTCAAAGGCAAATGCCGGGACTAGTGTTGCATCTAGCAGAAGCGTTAGGTTAGATCGCGCGTTTGCTGGAATCTTGCCTTCTTTGTGTCTGATTGCAGCCTCTATTTGATGGGACATGGCTGATGAATCCCTGGCAAAAGCCTGGGCGGAACCCTGAGTGTTCAGTCTTTTCCAGAATTGAGGGTCTATAACGGCTTGGACAACTTGGATCTGCAGTACAACTTCATGGTCATTAGTATCAACTGCCTGGCAATCCACATCTGCCATTTCTACCGATGATGGTTCGCCCCAGGTCGCGCCGTGAGAATTGAGTTTATTGACCAGCAATCTGCTGGCATTTAGCGACTGTTCCTCGCCTTGTGGGCTTGATCCGGAAACCGAATAAGAAAACGAACCGTCGCCCCTTCGGTCAGCGGAGGCAGCCCTCCTATCCGAACGACGAGATTCACCGAAAGAAAATGCCTTCCCCTCGCGTCTTCCAACCATGGCGAAATGATCCGAGACGACGAGACGTTCCTCTATACTGGCGTTGATCGTACGGCGCGTTGAGCCGCAGTTCGGGCATGGGCTTCTTGCGTTGGACGGCAGTTCTTCAAGACCGTCCAAGGCCTGTCCGCAGTCGCTACAAGTGGTCGAGTCGCTCATTTGTACAGTACTTCGCGTTCTTGCCGGGTAACTTATATTTATCCCTGTTTGGGACGGTTATTCCTGAAGTTTCAGCAGTTATCCCTGATTTGTCAATAAAATTATCCCTGATTCCAACCAATTATCCCGGTTTCGCGGTGGTCACCAAAATCTGACTTCCATCAGGGATAATTAATTATTCCTGATGCCGGGTTGGCGCGTGGGTATGTGGGTAATCCTGAATGAGCAAGGTTCCCTTGGAGTATTTTGTGGTCCCATGTTGACGGTCGTATTTCGTGGAAGCTATAAATCGATTCCGAAGGAAATGTTTCAATAGGCGGAGCCTGGAATGAACTGACTTTTGACTTTGGAGATCCTTGCAATGGTCTATGTAGAAAGTCCAAGTAAGCAGGAGACGGACGAGAAGTTCGGACGTCTTTGGTTTGCCTCATTGGCAAGGTTTCATAAGGTAAAAGACCCTCTCACTTGGGACTTCGACGAGACACATGTCATCGAGTTTCTGAAGTCCAAAGTCAAAGAAAAGATGCCGATTTGGAAACGTCTAAAGATCGTCCAGGGTTTGATTTGGTATCGAAACAATGTTCGGAAGTCAGAGAGACCCAAGATCGAGTTTATCCGGACTAAGCTGCGGGATATGGCAGCCAAGGAACGCGAACGTGAGGCTGGGAATGGCGCTTCCACTGCAGAAGAAGCGATTGAAGGGGTGGTTGGCAAGATAAACCCGCGCGAGTCCGATGTGATTCAAGCGCTGAGGCGCTCCATTCGAGTTATCGGTCGTAAGTTCAACACCGAGAAAGCATACGTCGGAAAAGTCTGCGCCTTTATGGAGGATCTTGGCATCAAAAACCTGGCCGATTTTTCGGACATTGGGGCTGCCGAAGTCGAGGCGCACTTAACCGATTTGGCGGTCGATGGGAACGTGGCTCCGTCGACCCAAAATCAAGCCTTTAGTGCATTGCTTTTTCTGTTCGAGCATGTACTCAAACGCGATTTCGGAAAGATCGATGCATATCGATCCACCAAGGGAACCCGAATCCCAACGGTGATGAGCAAGTCCGAAGTCATTCGGGTTTTGTCCTTTTTATCCGGAATTTATTTGCTCATTGGTCAACTGTTGTACGGCTGCGGGATGCGAATCAGCGAATGCCTACGCTTGCGCGTGAAGGACATTGATTTCGATCAAATGTTAATCGAAATTCACAATGCCAAAGGGGACAAGAGTCGGTTTGTTCCATTACCAATGCAGTTAGTCGAACCACTTAGAAACCTTTTTGAGTCTCGGCGCGTTTTACATGAACGCGATTTGGCCAACGGGGAAGCGTCCGTTTGGTTGCCATATGCCTTGGATCGCAAATACCCGTCCGCCCACAAAGAATTTAAATGGCAGTTCCTGTTTGCTTCGGCCAAGTTCTCACGAGATCCAAAGACGGGTAAAAGGCACCGCCATCATTTGCATACCGATACATTTCCTGTGCATTTGAGACGATCCGTTCAGCAAGCTAAATTGGATAAGCATATTACATCGCACACGTTTCGGCATTCGTTTGCTACGCACTTGCTTCAGGATGGGACTGACATTCGAACCATTCAGGAATTGCTTGGTCACAGCGATATTTCGACGACGATGATTTATACGCATGTGTTGAGCCGTCCCGATATTCGTGTGGTTAGCCCCTTGGATTGTTTGAGTGCCGAAAGCGGGAGTGCGATAACTCGCGAAAGTGCGATAGCTCGAAATGTCGAGAGGACCAAAGTTCATTGCGAGAGAGTTGAGCCCGCTCAGGCCGGTGCCGAGGAAATTATGCCTGCGGCAGGTGAGTCGACGGACAAGCTTGTACATGGACGAAGTGTGGTTACTGAAATTCATGAGTCGAGGCAGAGTGATTCGACAGAGGATGTGGCGGGCCGAGCAAGTAAAGCGAAGACGTACTCGATTTTAACTTTTTTTGCGTCGGTTTTTTCGTTTATGTTAGGTAAAGTGGCTGATAACAGCGACGGTCGCCATCCGGCTCTTGATCCCCCGGCTCCCTCGAATCAATCGAGTCGGACCGAAAGAAAAATAGAATTTGCACGTACGTCCGCTTCATCGGTTGAAAATTTGGGTAAGTAGCGCCATCTATTCGTCAGTCACACAACCTTCGCTAGCGCTCTTGACGGTTTTTATGTATTTGAAAAGCGTTCCGCGGGTTGCCTTGAGCGGAGGCGCCTGCCACTTTGCCCTTCGCGTTTCCATTTCCGCATCCGATACGGCTACATCCAATCGGTTCTTGTTCGCATCCAGCGTGACGATATCGTTATCGACTACCAATGCCAAAGGACCACCCTCTTGCGCCTCGGGGGTAACATGCCCTACGATGAAGCCGTGCGAGCCAC
>JANLUJ010000614.1:0-3240 GCA_031363425.1 Pirellula sp. | reverse complement strand
CCGCCAAATTGCCTTGTTCCATTATCGTACTCGACTCACCTGGCGGGAAAGTTGAGGCCAAGGATATGACGTTTAGCAATGGTCGAGCCCTTGATGAGGCGGGAGTTAAAGTCGCTTTTCATACCGACGACTGGATCACTGACTCAAGGCTTTTTATGCGTTCGGCTGCCTTAGCGGTTCGCGCAGGAATGAATCGCCAGAAAGCGGTCGCAGGCTTAACCCTCGCAGGTGCCGAGATGCTGGGATTGGGACATCGAATTGGTTCGTTGACCGTGGGCAAGGATGCCGACTTTGCAATTCTAAACGGCGATCCGTTGAGTGTTTACTCGCGAGTCTTGGAGACATGGGTCGAGGGCAAGAAAGCGTTCGATCTTAGCAAACCGGAAGACCAGCTCTATGCCGAAGGTGGCATGAAGGCAGGCAGCGACCTTGATCCGTTTTTATGTTGCTTTGCACCAGCATGGCAGGGAGGTGCAAAGTGATTCAAGTCAAAAAACAAATCGCAATAGCAATCTTAGGTCTTTCGACTTACAACAGCCTTGCGACGGCGGAAATCGTCGTGGTTGTGAATGCGAAGCGTATTTTAACGGTGGCTGGTCAGACGATTGAGAACGGTACCATTGTTTGTGTGGATGGAAAGATAAAGGCCATTGGTAAAACAGGCGAAGTTGCGGTCCCTGAAAACTCAACCGTTCTCCAAAGCGAAGTTGCGATGCCGGGGATGGTCGACGTTCGGACATGTGCTGGACTCTCTGGAATCTTAAACGTGAAGCATGATAGTGATCAGATTGAACGTTCCTCGCCACTTCAACCTGAACTGCGGGCGATCGATGCTTATAATCCACGAGAAGAATTAGTGGAGTACATTCGTAGCTTCGGTGTTACAACGATTCATACTGGGCACGCGCCGGGGGAATTGATATCCGGACAAACACTCGTCGCCAAAACGATTGGTAACACAGTTGAGGAAGCTCTCATGATCGATGGGCGAGCCATCGCAGCAACGCTTTCAGAGGCCTCGCAGAAATCAGGGAAAGCAAGTCCGGGGACCCGAGCCAAGCAAATGGCCATGCTCCGGTCTCTGTTCATCGAAGCCCAAGAATTCCAAGCAAAATTGATTGCTAAGCAAAACCCCAAGCCTGTTGAAGCGGATACCAAGGACAAGGAGAAAGGGGCTGAGCCAGTCGCTCGCAATCTGAGATTGGAAGCCTTGGTCGATGTCTTGGCTGGTAAGAAAGCTTTGCTTATTACGGCGGACCGGGCGCAAGACATAGCCTCAGCCATACGCCTTGCCGAGGAGTTCAAAATACGAATTTGGCTTGATAGCGCAGCCGAATGTCATTTGATGATCCCGCAAATTAAGGCGGCAGGAATCAGTGTATTGTTGCACCCCTCCATGGCCCGCGCAAGTGGCGAACAAGAGAATCAGTCCTTTCAGTCGGCTTCCAAGCTCCATGCTGCCGGAATACCCTTCGCAATCCAAGGTGGCTTTGAAGCGTATGTTCCAAAGGTCCGCGTCGTACTGTTCGAAGCGGCCATCGCGGCAGCGCATGGACTCAACTACGACGCAGCCATTGAATCGATCACGCTAGCTCCAGCTCGTATTCTTGGAATTCAGGATCGAGTAGGCTCTCTCGAGGTTGGCAAAGACGCTGATGTTGCCCTCTACGACGGCGATCCACTCGAGTATACAACGCACTGCGTTGGGGTCATCATTAACGGCAATGTGGTATCCACTTTGGTGCGGTGAAATTGCTATTATGCCATCCGTTTGCGAGGCGTCGACACACTAAATCAACTAAGTCAACACGACACGCACAAGTGGTGACACTTTTACAACAAGGAAAATGCATGGACCCTTGGTACTCCATCGACAATGAAGACGATATTCCATCTCCAACGCTATTGGTTTACCCTGATCGTATTCATGACAATTTGCGTCGAATGATTAATTTGGTCGGCGATGTGTCGAAGCTCCGGCCACACGTTAAGACTCACAAGATTCCTCAAATCATAGCGATGAAACGCGCTATGGGAATCGATAAGTTTAAGACGTCGACGATCGCGGAGTCCGAAATGACGGCTAGTGCCGGAGGCAGAGACGTTCTTATGGCGTACCAGCCTGTCGGGCCCAATGTCCGTCGATTTATTGAACTGATCAAGCGATTTCCAGGTACTCGCTTCTCTGCACTTGTCGATAACCCAGAATCGCTTTCGCAGATCGCTTCCGACGCGAAATCGAACGGCGTTGTCGCTTGCCTCTACGTCGACTTGAACGTAGGGATGAATCGAACCGGTATTGCTCCAGGTCCGGAGGCTCTTCGTTTGTATAAATTGCTTTCGAGCACGGAGGGTGTTTGCCCGGGAGGATTGCATGCTTACGATGGCCATTTGCATGAACCAGATCTCGCAACGATTAGCGAACAAGCTCGACTGGCGTTCGAACCTGTTTGGAAATTGATCGACGATTTACGTGATTGCGGGCTGGTGATTCCAAACATCATTGCTTCTGGGACGCCAACGTCGGGCGTCATGGCAAAGCGAGAGAATATTGAGGTTGGCCTGGGGACGACAGTGCTGTGGGATTTTGGGCAAAAAATAACCTCACCGTATTTGGATTTTCAGAATGCGGCTGTATTGTTAGCCAGGGTAGTTAGCCGCCCGACTTCCACCCGTATCTGCATAGATCTGGGTCACAAAGCGATCGCATCGGAAATGCCGCAACCACGTGTTCGATGGTTCGGGCTCGAAGATGCAGCGATCGTGATGCACAACGAAGAGCACATGGTTGTGGAAACAACCAAAGCCGATGACTTCCCAGTTGGTACGGTTGTGTACGGGATCCCACGGCATATTTGTCCGACGGTCGCACTGCATAACGAAGTCTGGTGCGTTCGAAATAGAATTGCCGGAGAGAGCTGGCCCGTTGTGGCACGAGTAAGGCGATTGACGATTTGATCGTCAGCCTCGGCTGTAGTACAGCTTGGAACGCCCCCATGGGACGTAAAGCTTCCTCGCTAGAAGCGATCGAATCAATCATTTCCCGCGTCCCCTTGGCACAACTGTCTAGCCAATAAGCTTTGGCTCCAACGAGACGAGCTCGTTGGGGGCCTGCAAAAACAGATTTCGAAACCTGTACAACCTCCTTGGCCGTTGGATCGTTCGGGCTTTTGGCTAATCGCGGGGTTAGCCCAAGAGCTATCAACTAAATCATTGATGCGAAAGTGGGAAAGCCTCCAA
>JANLUJ010000613.1:0-14590 GCA_031363425.1 Pirellula sp. | reverse complement strand
TACTCCTCAAGCGATTGATCCCTCGCAATATTTCGATTCGCGCATGGTGAACTTGCGAGCTGGTTCAAGAGTTCCTCGTTGCTCAAGCAAGTCAAATCGGGACGAACTTGACCGGACAGCACCTGTTTATGAATGGGAGTTCCATTGATTGTTTTATTTCTGTCTTGGTTCACTAGTTCACGTCCTCACCGTTCAACATAAATCCTACTCCATCTTGGAACCCACCACTATAGAAGAAACCGCCACGATGCGGCCCCTTTTCTCTTTTGATTTCATTGAGGCGTAACTCAGCTCCGCTCGCCCAAGCAACGTTGAATTTGACTGGCGCATCGCTAATGGAATAACTTTCGCGACGACTTGGCGCCAGTACGTAGTGCGAAGGGTACATTTTGCCTTCCGCAATGTTGTCAAGTATTTCGCGGCTCGGACATCGCATACTTCGCGGTTGGCGAAGCAATAGGTCTGATGCACTATCGATCCTAGCTTGTCCTCGACAGAATGACACGGCCCAGCGGGCCACGCTATGGCAATCTAACAAATATTGTATGATACACGAATTGATCCCGCTTAACTACACTGAACTCTATCAACGAGGCCTGTCAACTTTCTCCAAAGTCTAAATCATGTCACTTCAAATCCAACTTGAAAATTCGCATTGCCTGCCGGGTCAAATGTTAAAGGGAATCGTTCATTGGGATTTCGATTCAACCCCATCCAAGTTGACGCTAGAAGTCTCTTGGGAGACTTCTGGCAAGGGGACAGAGGATTCCGAAACGGTTTTTAGCGAGGACTGGTCCCCCGATTCCAAAAGTGGCGAAAGGAAATTCCAATTCCAACTGCCACGCGGGCCAATAAGCGTTCAAGGCAACCTAATTAACATTGGCTGGAAAATCGAATGCTCGAGCAAGCGACCAAAAGATGATTGGACGATGCCCTTCGTGTTGTCTCACCTCGCGGAACCGGTTCGGCTATTGTAAAGCAGCTTTCCTCAACTGTTCCGGCAGAGATGTGTCGCCCTCCGGGCTGCCAACGTCTCTACAACGCCCCAATCGCTTTCGCAATCTCGAGAAAAAGTCGTTCTAAATGACTGTAGTATTCATCTTCCGACAACTCTTTCTTTCGCGCTCGCAACCGCTCGACCTCGTCCGCAAGCGAATCGCATTGAGCCCGCTGTTCATTGGTTCTCGAATCTGGTTGGCCGAATTGCGAAACGATCATTCGGCTTGCAAGCGGTCCGTCCAGTTTCAGTCCATTTGCGGGAGCCTTAACCGGTCGAGCTCCACGATAGAATGCGGCTGGTGTTCCACGACTATCGCCATTGTCATCCAGCAACGCTTGCTCGGACGCTAATCGCCCTTCGTTCTCATAAAACTGGGCTACTCGATTCGATGCTGCAAGAAACGCTTCAAGGATCGACACGCAATCATCATGGTCTAAGTCGGCTGCAGGGTCCGTAATCGTCTGAGACAGGTATATTCCGAAACGCGCGTAATTTTGTTCGGCTCCGCTCTTTGTTGCGGTAATCACGATTCGGTTTTCGCCGGAAAGCGCATTGATAAAAGGGCCGCTGCTGGAAGAGCAGTCCACAACCAGCCACCTTGATTTGACCGTAGCAATCGCCTTGGAAATCTCATCGGCGGATATATCGGGACCCTTCAAATTGAACTTAACGGCGGTTCTATCTTGTGTGCCATGGCCAATCAGCACCAACCATCGCTCTTGGACGGATTCGGAAAGTTTATCCACGGCAGCAGGTTTTGAAATCCAATCAAGAATCTGTTGGCGATGCTCCTTGCCTTCTCTTGGTGCCGAGGCGGTGCCATCGATAAGCTGGAAATCCTCGGATGAAAATGCGATTTTCCAACGTTCTGCCGACTCGCGAAACGCCTGTCCGAACTCCTCTTCACCGGGAGCACCGACGACCACGAGAATCGATCGATGCGGATGTGCCGCTTGCTTCACGGCTGGAGCCTCGCCTTGACCAAAAACCTGCGCCATTTCATTGCTGACAAACGAAACGAAAACACCTAACCAAATCAACTTATGCCATGCCATAGCGACGACGTAGCCCCCACTCAAAACAAACACAGGCTAACGCAGTGACTAGCACCCAACCTTGATGCCACAATGGATAGATCTTAGTCTCGGTAATTGAAACGCGTGTCGATGGAACATTCGCAACAAAAGAATCCAGTTCATTCCAATCCACTACGGTCCCGCCGGACTCGTCGGCAATACTTTTTAGGTTAGCCATGTTCTCCCCAAGCGACTGAAATTCCGAAGCCGAGGGTTGGTACACCCAACCGAGTTGTGCCATGCCTAGTTTGCTCCCATCGGGAGAAACTACCTCAGTGGTTGCAGAGTAAACTCCTTCGTCTTCAGCAACGTACAACGCGTCATACTGCCCTGCAGTCTTAGCGGAGGCTTCCGCATCTGCAATGATCGTTTTCCCGCTCGGAGATGTTACGGATATTTTGACGACAGCGTTGTCGACCGCTTTGAAATCAGGACCCTTAACAAGAACGACCAAGTTCGCGACTTTGCTGCTGCCTCGCGATTCGCCCAACTGCATCTGAATCGCTTTTGGGACGTCAGCAATCATCCAACGAAGCATTTGTCGCCATGCCTGAAAGAGTGGTGAGGCGCCCGGTCCCTCATGATGCAGTCCCCAACGCCACATGTCTCCGATCATCAAGGTTGCGGTCCGGCCTTTGCCAAATCGTTGTGAGATAAACACTGGCACTTGTTCCTTGCCATCGATGTTGGCTTCGGCCAAAATCGATGCTCCAGGCTTCACTTTGTTCATCCGATTTAGGACTTGAAAAGCCGGCATACGGTCGAGCCGATCTCGTTCTGAAAGCTCATTGTCCGCTAGTCGCAAAAAAGGTTGCAACCAGCCTTCGCGACTCAACTGATATCGAACGATGGACTTTGGTTCACCATCGACTGAATCATCAACTGCCCCCGTCGAAACGTCATCGCAATAGATTGGTAACAATTGGCTCAGAACGGAATCTGAGAATCCCCTGCCACGCATCGATTCCTGTCCACCAAGTACCAAAAGTCCACCGCCTCGAATGGTTACAAACTGCCGCAACATGGACTGCTGATCCTGCGATAAAAACTCATGTTCCAGATCATCGATGATGACCGCACTGTACTCGAATAGTTCGTCGGCATCTTTCGGAAAACCCTTCTGCAACTGGCCGGCTTCAGTCAAACCAATTCGAGCGAAAACCGGTTCATCGAACTTGGCTTTCTCCTCGTCCAAGATGTCTTCAAAACCTGAAAAGAGTGGATTTGCCGTTTCTACCTTCGTGTCGCGAAAGCTAAACTTCGGCTCTTTGCGAGCAATTCGTATTAGCGAGGTGAGTCGAATCTCATCATCCTCATCCAAGGCACGTTTGAGAAACTTGAACTCCCAATTCGGCCGACCAGCCAAATAAAGTATTCGATATGGGCCACGCCCGCGATCAACAACTTGAAAGCGTCGATTGTTTCCCAAGGTAACCTCGAGAGACTTGGTTTCCGATTCCGTGGTCGTGACTGTAGTGACGTCACGTCGCACCGCCACTTGAAAACCCTGGACACCGGATTTTTCAGGTCTAAATCGAAACTCAACGGGAACCGATTCGCCTTCGCCCTTCAAAGCGACAGTCTGCGACAGAAGAACTTTGTTGCTTCCATCGATCAGATCTACGCTCACCGATTCGCCCGGGAAACCTTTGTGCGTCACGCTTGCGTGAATGGTGACAGGGGACGTTTCAAAATCCGATTGTCGTGTGGTCGTCGATACAATGTTCACATCGCGCTGATTGATCGAAGTACCGATGCGGACCGGATAGACGGGGAACCCAAGACTGGACAGGTCCTCTTCAGGCTTTCGATCGGTTGCGTTTCCGTCGGTCAAGAGAAGAACGCCAGCTAGAGGTTGACCCTGATATCGATCTGCTAGAGATCGTAACGATTGAAATATCGCTGATTCGTTCCCTAGCATTTTTCGTCCGACAAACGTATCTACGGGCTCTAAAGACGAATCGAAAAGATAACGACGCAATCGGAAATCGTCTGCCAACTTCCTTTGCCAGGCAGCTTCATCGCTCAGACTCGGCTCAAGATCCACTCGACCGCTTTTCGAGGCTTCTTGCATCAGGATTCGCATGCTCTGGCTATTGTCCATTAAAACAGCGAAAACATTCGCCTGTGATTTGGGACGCTGCAACGAACCCAAGGGCTCGAGCAAACAGGCAAGTAACAAAGATATACCTACAATACGCAGCCCAATGGCAAAACACCGCCATTTCCAAGGCATTGAGCTTTTTCGATAGGACCAAAGTGTAAAAACAGCTAATAGCGCGGCGACGGACAGAACAGCATAGAACCAATCGGGTTTTGCGAAAACGATATCCTGAAAGCCGAATAAATCGAATAGGCTCGAGTTTTGCGATCCTGTTTTCATCGATTCTTGGCGCCCCCAAGGTTTTCGTAGTAGCGATCTTGCTGTTGTTGGTACTTGCTCGGTACAGGGTCGTGATCAACAGGCACGATCGCATTTCGTTCAGCCGATTTTCGAAGCAGTTCTTCTTGCACCTTTTCACGCAATTGCTCTATCGGTTCGGCAATCAACTTACGCACCAACGACCATTGTGGTTCCCTGGAATGACGCTTGTAGTCGACCCGTATTTCACGGGCCGCTTCACGAATCCGTACAACTTCGCCCCTCATTGTCGGATCGGTAACAAGCTCCTCGACATCACGCAACGAGTCTACCCATGTCGAGTAGTCATCGCCTGTCAAAGGCCCGTATTCGTTGCCTCCCTGCGACATGCGTTGGAGTGCACCCCCACGATTCGCGTTGCGCAATCCATTGCCGGACGGTTGCTGTTGAGCTTGCCCAGGTTGCTGAGCTTGCCCAGGTTGCTGAGCTTGCCCTGGCTGCTGGCTTTGTCCTGGTTGCTGGCCTCGTCCTGGTTGCTGAGCTTGTCCTGGTTGTCCCGGCTGTTGGCCCTCTTGTTGTTGCTGCTCTGGTTGTCGTTCATTTCCCGCTTGCTGTGACGCTTGCTTGACCTGATCGCTTGGCTCCCCCGCGCTGCTTGCCTTCGGGTCGCGGGCATTGAGCTCGGAATTCAGTTGACGCTGTGCTCGTTCCAATTCCGCAAGTGCACGCCTTAGTGACTGTTCTTCACTCCCCAAAACGTCTTCCGACGCCTTTTCAATGTTCTCTTTAAGAGTTCGAATCCCGTCCTTCAATTCATTGGATTTTCGTCGGGCGGGCTCTTCGAGCCCTCGTTCAACCAGAATTGGAATTTCGTCCATGCGTTGCTCAAGTCCCTTCTGTTTGCTTTCACGAAATGTTTCGTAAAGCTTTTCCGCCAATAATGGTTCGCTCGATTCAGCCTCTGAAACTGTCGTTTGCATCTTCTCTAAGAGCTCCTTGAGCTCCTTCTTTTGATCTTGCCAATCCTTCCGTGTCGATGGTTCTGTTTTGGCATCTCCCTCAGGACGTAACGGCGAGGCGGATTCATCAGCTGGCTCGGAACTCGGTTCGTTAGCACGAGGATCGGAAGTACGATTGGACGATATTTTTTGATCGAGTTTTTTCTGCTGCTCCTCTAAGCGTTTTGCGTCCTGAACCAAGTCGCGCATAGTCTGTTCGAGTTGGCTCGAAGACGTTTGACGCAATTGTTCTTTGGTCTCATCCATCTGGCGTTGAGCCCTCGTGCCTGAGGATAGAGCAGGTGCAGTGTCTCCCTTGTTTAAAGACTGCGCCGATTTTTGCATATCACTTCTAGCTTGTTCCATTTGCTCGCGAGCTTCTTGCATCGCCTGTCGGTTTTCTGGCTGGTTCATTCGTTCAAGCACTTCGTCGGAGTCTCTCAATAGTTCTTCTTGGTTTTCTCGAAGGCGCTTCAGCTGCTCCTCGAGTTCTTTTTTGGTTTCCTCCGTTTTGGCTTCCTGTACAGCTGTTTCGAGGTTCTTAATCTGCTCGTTGAGGTCGGCTTGTCGTTTAGCCAATTCGGCCAGTCGGTTCATTACTTGCCGCGTTTCACGCTCTGCGGTGGGTTCCGCCGAATCTGCCTTTTGTTCAGCCTGATAACGGTTCTCCTGGTCTTCAAGCTTCAATTGATCGATCTGTTGTTGACGGTTCTGTTGCGAGCTACTCTTGGATGATTTCTGCTGCTGTTGCTGTTGAGATTTGACAATTTGGTGTTCGCGCGCTCGAAGCCTCAAGAGCCCCTCGTACGCTTCACGCTCTTTTCGCAATGCACCTCGCAATGCCATAAGATCCGAGTCAATCGAGGAATTTCCTAATAGGTCCTTGGCTGCAATCATGGCAACACGAACTTGCTCAAGAAGTTTTTCGGATTGAGCATCAGTAATTTTCTCTGCAACCTTGTCTGTCATTCCCAAAGCTTCTGTCTGAGACTCCATCAGGACCTTCGTGTCCTCGACAAACGTCCTACTGATTGACTTAGGCTTTTCACGGCGAATGACATTCCAAGTTCCCGAGATGATTTGCTTTTGCAGTTCAGCCAATTCTTCGGCTTTCTTCGCTCCCTCGCTTTGCTGCTGTTGTTGCTCCTGCTGTTGTTTCTGTTGTTCCCTCGACATGCTTTCGCCTTCGCGGAAGATCTCTTCGAAGGGGCGAACCTCGGCAAAAAACATGTCGCCATCGACTCGACGAATTTCACCTTCACGGTCAAGGTCTTCTGCCCAGAAGTAGTAGCTAAGCAATTGATCCGGTTTGGCTTGCAACGATTCTAAGTCGATCAAGTAGGATAGCTCTACCTTGCCTGGTTTGGCATCATCTACAGGAATGATAACATCGGTTGGTTCTGCGTCTCCAAGTATGTAAGTCAGGCCGGATCGCTCAATGCCGAAATCGTCCTTGGCTGTCGCTTGCATCTGCAGTTCTTGCAACGGCGAGACATTCTGGTCTTGAGCTTTCACCAATTTTGTTTCGGGTGGCTGATTGGGAATCACTTTGGCTGACAACTCTTCCTCAAACTTACTTGCCCTCTGATCCATGTCGACGAGGCGAATCTTCCAGCGTTGCGACTCCGTCATTACAAAGTTGGCTTCGTATCTCAGTGGATCTACTTTCGATGGGACAAGCGGAGTCGTGTTGCCCGCTTGGTCGATTAGTTCAGCTATCGAAACAGGCTTATTCAGTTGGCATTTCCATGTCAAGGAAGCTCCATCAACCACAGAAACGCGTCGAGTGTCTGCAATCTCCTTGGTCGCCAACTTGGAGTAGTCCGGGGATTCAATTTTCGCATCGCTTTGCGTCAACGCGGGATATTCGAATACCTTGATCTTGAAGGTAGAACTCGTGCCGGTTAGATAATTAATACGATATGCCTGATCCATCTGAAGGTTTCGTAGATAGCCTCCAAATAGAGGGTCTTTGAGACTGCGCTGCATTGGATGCTTGGCTTTTTCACCGGTTTTGCACTCGGTATCGATCCAAGATTCATCCGGAACTTCCTTTGAAAATCGAACGCTGACGACGACATCGCTTCCTCGCTCCACTTCGGTGTCGCCAGGCTCAACCTTGATTTCGTCAGAGCCCGCTAACAGTTTGGCCGCTTTCGAATCGGTGCCCGGTACTACACGGTCGTTGGAATACACGATAAAGCCCGTTACTACGGCCAACGCTAAGGCAACAAATTGGGAAAGCCAAGTACCCACTAGGCTGCCATCGGCAACGGTTTGTCTCCAATCATGGGATCGCGAATGACTGATCGTCTCGTCGATTAAAGACCTCCTCAAAAAAACCGACGTACTGGATTGCGCAGGTTGGATCGCAGTTACCAACCGTTGCTTGAGCGTTGGGAATTTTTCCTCAATGCTTTTTGCTATCCATCGCCGATCCCGATAACTCAGCTTGCAGCCAAACCAAATACAAGCGATCGCTCCGAGAGCACCTATAAAAAGCCAGATGCTAAGCTTTGGAAGCGCACCGAGCTGCGAAAGAACAATAGCAACGACAGCAAAAAGTACCCAGCCGATCGCCAACAATCGAGCGAATCGAAGTTTTTGGAATCGATTTGCAACACTCGAAAGCAAATATGCAATTTGAGGATCCATGCTCATCCAGCCTTACGTACGCAAAGTAAAGATTCCAAACCAATGACACCGATTACGCCGACGAGTACCCATCGCCACCAACCCTGTTGCGATTCCAGCTCAACGGCCCGCAACTGGCGGCGTGAAGCATCGTCCTTCTTTGTCGGTTTTCGGTCGCTCATCAATACGCCTAGTTTTTCTAATCGTTCCAAGCCGCTAACCGCGGTATTGCTTTCCGATTCCATCAAATTTACCGCCAATTGAGATTCTATTCCGGTGGCCGTCACGCGACGATAGAGACCTGGCTGCGAAAAGGGAATTAGTTTGGCCGACCTTCCCTCAACAGGATCCCCTTTTATTTCATTGCCATCCGGGTCAAGGACTCGATGATCGCTTGGGATTTCCAATGCCATTCCTACACGGTACGAAGAAGGATTGCCCAAGACTGGAGTTGCCAATCGGAACAAACCTGAAATGAGCGGCACAAATTTGGTCGATAAAGCGAGTTGGCTATCGCTCGGCTGCCAACCTGCCATCAGAATCCAAATCTTCCCTGCCCCTTGCTCCTTGCAAATCAGGGCCGGCGAACCGTCTTCGAACTTCGCCAAGACTCGCAATTCGTCGAGTTGCTGACTTGCAAGCCGCCTATGTTTCCAAAAACGAATTTTCGAGAAATCATTGAACTTGGGATCGGAAAGATCGGCAAACAGGGGATGCTTGAAATCGACCGATTCAAGCATGGCGTATTGTCGAACTTTGGCTTCCGTTACTTTGCATTCATGGATTCCGGTTAGTTTTTCGATAGCGTCCGAATAGTCAAAGGGATTGCCATTGATATCACCCGCGGATCCGGACGCAACAGCATCCCATACCCACAGGAGATGCCCCCCTTGCTCAATGTAACCAGACACGGCATCCAAATCCGAACTGCGCAAGTCATGGGATGCGACAATCAACGGCGTCGTATCAGCAGAGGGCCAGGGGTCCAACGATGCCGGCTCTCTCGTCTTAAAGGTTACCGTCCTAGCGGCATCGCTCATGGGCAACTGGCGCAAAAAATATCCCAGCGATTCGTCCGGGGCTCGAGATGCCACCTCCACGCAAAGCAAATCCGACTGCATGGGCTCGCTTTGAGTCACGAAGTATCGGTTGTCGAAATCCGAACCATCACCCTCAAGTTGTAGCGCAAAAGTCCTTTTTGGCGGCACTGGCATGCGAACGGTCAGCGACGTTCCTGACGGTACCTGGCATGCGGTCCTAGAGCTTTCCACGGGTTGAAGCTGTTCATCGAGCCACTGAAGGCGAAACGCTTCGACACTTGAGGCCGTCGCATTGGAAACACGTACCCGCATTTTTTCGGCGTCCGTGAGCTGACTCGGGTCATTGCTGCTGACGGACATGCGAGACTTTCCTTTCGCAGGTGCATTCGCAATCGAATCATCTCCATTTAGTAGGCAAGCTCTCGCATTGCCCTTCTGATTTGCCTCGACCCGTTCAATGCGTACCTTGCATGAGGCGGGCCAAGAGTAATCCGCTAGGCGCCCTACATCGGCTCCATTCTGAAAATCGGTTACGACCACAATCTCACTGGTTGTTGCATTGGACTCCGATGACGAATCCCAGTCCGTCTGAAGCAAATCGGCTGCAGTCAACAAGGCCAATCCCAGATCGGTGTGAAACCAATTGGGAGTGACCCCCTTGATCGCCGCAATCGCTTGCAACTGACGCTGGGAAGCTGCGGTCTGAACTGCGGTATCGATCGCTACCAGCGGACGCAATGAACTGTCGAACTGATAGACGGATATCGTGTCCGTAGGTCCCGATTGTCGAATGATTTGCTCAGCTCTCTGAATTGCCGCAGACCACAGGCCATCGCGGCGCATGCTCGCGCTGGTATCGATCAACAGCATCCTTTGAGATCCAACTCGATCCGCATCCTTTTCGGCAGGCGTATTCCAATAGGGACGCGTAAAAGCAAACGCCAGCAACGCGATTGCGGTAGCCCTAAGCAAAAGCAGCAACCATTGATCAATACTGCTCTGACGTGTCAATCGCGGTGGCGTAGGATCAAGAAACATGAGCGAACTTATGAGTATACGCTCTTTGGGGCGACGCATTATCAAATGAAACAAGATCGGCAATGCGATCGTTAGGCCAGCCAATGCATAAAGAGGCGCAAGGAAACTCACCGCAGACCTCCTGTCGAGACGCGACCACGCGTAGCCGATCGAGTTCGCGGACTGCCGACGCTTGAGCGCTGTTGCCGGCTTAGGAAGTCATACAGAACATGCTCCACCGATTCATTCGTTTGTAAGGAAGTCCAACCAATACCAAGTTGCCCCGCCAATTCGATGAGCGACGCCTGGTGTTTGCTGAACTTGTCTTGATACGAGGACTTCGCCAACTTGGGATCAATGTAGATCTCGCGACCTGTCTCTATGTCTTCCAGCATGCTCGCTTTTTCTAAATCCAACGTGACCTCCGTCGGGTCGAGAACACGCAAGAGGACCACTTCATGATGCCGAGCTCGAAGCATCGACAATGGTATCCTCAAAGATTCCGTTGGCACCAGGAAATCGGAAACAATGATAATAAGACTGCGTTGCCTAACGATGTCGGCCAAATGCGAAATGGGCTTTTGGAGATCGGTCGATGCACCGGAAGATGGCTTTTCTAAAAGAGAAAGAATTCGTTTCAGTTGCCCCGTGCGGAAGCGAGCCTTAAGTACATCGGAAATGTCCTCGTCAAAAGTCAGCAGACCAACTGCATCGCGTTGCAATGTCAAATAGTACGCGAGCGTAGCGGCGACGGTTCTGGCGTAATCGCATTTGGTGTACTCAATCGATCCGAAATCCATCGACTTGCTTTTGTCGAGCACTAAATAGCAGCGACGATTCGTTTCGTCCTCAAACTTCTTGATGTAATAGCGATCGCTTCGAGCAAATAGCTTCCAATCGATAGTGCGAGGGTCATCCCCCAGACTATATGGCCTGTATTCGCTGAACTCGACCGAGAAGCCATGCAGTGGGCTGCGGTGCAGACCATTATGAAAACCATCAACGACCGACTTGGCTCGCAGTTGCAAATTCTTGATCCGCATCAAGGCCGACATGTCAATCCAACGATCCATGGCGGTCGACGAATTCACTGCAACAGTGCCCCCGTTTGCATTGCTGCCAGATTCATTGTTGGAAGTCGAAATGGCCATCGCTATTTAACCTCAGTGAGCAAACGATCGACGCAATCCTCGACCGAAATACCTTCTGCTTCAGCCTTATAGCCAAGTAGCAATCGATGCCGCATCACAGGATGTACTAGGGCTCGGATATCGGCCAGCGATACGTGCGATTGGCCATTCAGCAACGCGCGGGCCTTCGCGCCTAGAACCAGCATTTGTGCTGCTCTCAATCCCGCTCCCCAATTGATCCATTGGTTCACAAATGCCGGGGCTTCGGGGCGGCCCGGTCTCGATGCGGCGACTAGCCGGACCGCGTACCCCGCCACTTCTTCGGCGATTGGCATACGCCGAACCATCGCATGAAACTTCAATACGTCCTCACCGGTAAACAATGGTTCAATTTGTTCCGGAGTCTTACTCGTCGTATCCAAAACCACCTGCAACTCGTCCTTGAATGGCAAGTAATCGATCATCACATTGAACATGAATCGATCGAGCTGCGCTTCGGGCAGGGGATACGTGCCCTCCATTTCTATCGGGTTCTGCGTAGCCAATACGAAAAACGGTTCTGGCAAAGCAAATCGTTTGCCTGCAGATGTCACTTGATGTTCTTGCATCGCTTCAAGAAGTGCCGCTTGTGTCTTAGGTGGTGTTCGATTGATTTCGTCGGCCAGAATGACATTGGCAAAGACTGGCCCTTTTACAAATTGCAACACACGCCGACCATCGACTTCATCCAATATCTCGGTCCCTGTAATGTCCGCTGGCATTAGATCTGGAGTGAACTGAATGCGACGAAACTCCAAATGAAATACCTGCGCGACGCTTCGAACCAGAAGCGTTTTGGCCAAGCCGGGTGCTCCCGTGATCAGGCAGTGTG
Organism: Pirellula sp.; assembly: GCA_031363425.1. Lineage (GTDB taxonomy): Bacteria > Planctomycetota > Planctomycetia > Pirellulales > Pirellulaceae > JBKCUI01. The sequence continues at coordinate 2,462 of JANLUJ010000613.1, read as the reverse complement.
CACCCGAGAAGAGGCAGATCAGCAATTGTTCAATGACGTCCTTCTGACCAACGATTGTCTTGGAGAGTTCGGCATCGATTCTCGCTCGCCCCTCGCGTATCTGCTTTACGATTGCCGCTTCTTCGTCATAATTCGGAGTGACCGTGCTCAAGGTGGAAATCCAGTAGTGTAAGGTGTAAGGTAGGTAGGTGGATTTTTGTAATTTGCTATTTGTAATTTGCTATTTGTAATTTGTTCTCGGTTAGTCCTTAAGCCTTAAGCCTTAAGTCTTCAGTAGTAATCCTTCCTCAATGTGTCATCGCATACGTTACGATGTTAATTCCTAACGGGTAAGCTTTTTTGACGGAGAACTCTTCGAAATACCAGGGGTCTACACCCTCTTCTTCCCAGCCGTCGCCCAAATCGGTGTTGTGGCAAATGAAAACCATGATTCGATTCGCATCGTCGCGAATAGCACGATAATGCGGAACGCTTGTATCCGAATCGTACCTGTATTCCCAAGTAACTCCGCTTGCGCGGCCTTGACGAGCTTGGCCGATGCTGGGTAGCTGAGGCTTTTCTTTCAGATCGTAAACGCAATGGAAGATTTCGTGTTCCAATGGAACCTCGGCTGGTTCGCGATCAGGGAACACGCGTTTGATCTGTTGATAAAAATTTCTGTATTCTTGGTCGCCCCAAAAATCGTCGACCATTAGAAAGCCGCCGTTGAGCAGATATCTTCGCAATGCAACCACTTCTTCGGGACGGAACTCCAACGATCCCGGTTCAATAATATAGATGAACGGGTAGTCAAACAGTTGTGGATCGGAAAGCTCGAGAACGATCGGTTCTGGGTTCACTTTCATCGACGTTACCTGCTGAAGTCGCAGCGAGAAATTCAATTCGCTATCGCGATAGTCGATAAACCAGCCACCCCCTCCCCACGAATCATATTTAATCCGGACGAAGGTAAACATGTCCTTGCTAAATGGTTTGTCAACTTCCCAAGTTGGCACCCCATTTCGACCCACCGATTGCCAGTTTCCGGCTCCCCTTCGACGACCCCATTGTTGTGCCGTCACGATCAAAGAACACATTGCAATCAGCAACAAGGTCACTCCTAGTCCTAGCGTTAGCTTTCGGTACTTCATTCCCATCATGGTGCTTCCGTTCCCTTCGTTGCAGTCCCCGCCTCGAACGATTTAGAGATCGTAACAAACAACTCCATAGCTGCCTTGTAACGAGGTGATTCCTCCAGGGCCATCAGAACCTGCCGTTTGGCAAGCTCTGACTTCCCGAGAGATTGTAGCGAAACGGCCAATCGATAATGTATGCTGGCAGGATCCGTCGGCTGCAATTCAAGGCAAGCTGATAGCGACTCTGCTGCCTTGGCCGCATTGCCCACCTTTTCATAGGTCAATGAACGCAGTTGTTGAAGGTCGCTGCGCATCGGATTGATTGCTTGCATCTGTTCGCACCACTTTTCAAGCGACGGCCAGTCGGCCCGCTCCTCATCGATTTCTATGAGCCGAAGTAGTGCTTCCCGACAGTCGGAGGAACGCTCGCTGAGCTCAACTAAAGCAGACCTCTCCTCAAGTGCATTTCCTTTGCCTCTATGAATTTTTGCCAGTATTGCGTAAATACCATCGTTGGCACTATCGTCGGTCAACATTTTTCTAAGTTTCTCGGCCACCACAAGCGCCTCATCCCATTTCTTGGAACGCAACAATTCTTGGCATTGGCTTCGTAGCCCCCAATACGAATCAGGATGATCTAGCAACCAGGTTGCTGAGTCTACTTTTTCCTCTGGTTTGGCTCGATCAAAATCGACTCCGTGACCATACTTGACTGCAAGCGCCATAGCGAAATCGCGAAAATCGCTATCCAACAATTCCAAAGTTCCAGGCGCCCGCTTCAATGCCTCCGAAGCTGGCATACCAATTGCCAAATCCTCAAGCAAGCGTCGCATTACCGCGATTCCATATTTCTCGATCCAGTACTCCACCACCAGCGAGGACTCGTAATATGCAAACTGCAAGTGCATGGGCGTCTTGGGCTGTAGAAACGCGCCGCTTAGTTGACTCACGGGAACCAGGCCGGTACCAAGTATCATTTCGCGATAAGATGGGTCCATGGACTGCCCCCAACTAGTATTCCTCTGCCGCTCTTCAAATACTGAGATGCCCTCAGACAGCCACCGAGGCATCTTGTTATTTGTTTTCTGAAGCGTGACGACGTGGCAGTATTCATGCCAAAGCACAGACTTCCAATTCGAGTCAACCTGGAGTGCGGCCGGAGAATTTGCGGTAATCAATCGACCAAAGCAAACTCCCAAAAACCCCTCGCCGCCGGGTAAGCCAAACGTGCGTATGGCAAACTCTTTCTGTTTGGGGAAGATCTCGACATAAACCGGCTCCTCCAATTTGACCGCATACTTTTTTGTGAGAACCTCTCTTGCCTCACTTAGCAGCTGAACAACATCT
>JANLUJ010000570.1:0-3287 GCA_031363425.1 Pirellula sp. | reverse complement strand
TCGACATCAATGATGGTGGCAGCCGCACGAGCGATCCCGGAATAGAAATCAACGGATGATACTGGACGCTGCATCGCGGCAGTTACTTGGCCCAGCCAATTCAGCACGACTTCTGTATAGGACTGTTTATCAGCCTTATCCCGTATTGAGAATTGCGTCAAAGTAAGCTGCTCTTCCATGACATCATGCGTTTGCGCCAGGATAGGCGCAACACCGAGCTCTGTTAGGCTCCCTTCCCAGCCGTCATCAACAATTGATGGTTGACGCGGTATGAAGAGTTCAAGAGACAAAGATAATCCATCAGGTAATTGGATAGTGGAGGGTAATTCGATTTTGGCGCTTTCACCGAAGGCAAGTTTCTTAGAACCTAATAGGGAGATCGTCGTGCTTTTGTGCAAATTGGTAATACGCCACTGGTTCGTATCAAATGGCTCCAGCCGAGCAAGTGATCTGGGAACGGTTCTCAATTCGAGCTCCGCTATGATCAATCTCAGCTGACCATCGGGGTTTTGATACAAAAGTGGCTCTTTCGGTTCGCCAACCTGCCTTCGGCCAATCACAACAACCTTGTCGATGGTGGTAGCATATATACGCGATCCGTTTCTAGCGACTGTTACGTTTAGCGGCACGGTAGTCTTGATTTCTCCTTGAATTTAAGCCGTCCATGACATTGGAATTAAACTGTTTCCAAATATTTGACGAGAGCTTTTCCGACTGGATAAAGTGATTGGCAAGACTATGCTGATTTCTTTATTGCCTAGATCATCCAAACTGAAAACAAATCAATCGATGCGGGAACAATGGTCCGTTTGCTTGCTCGGCCTAACTTTATCAAAGTCTCGATTCCTTTAGCGATTGGTTTGTTCCTTGGCGTAGTTGACCAAACCTGGGGACAGTCGTCTAGCATGGATGCAAGTCTTTGCAATAGTTTGGCCGGATGGGGTATGGACTCGCTCTATCACATGGAACGGGGAGTACGAGGAGCGACGTCGTGCGCGACTTCCAGTTGCCATGGTGGTCCTAAAGCAGGAGTTTCATCAGCCGGAGCTCCTCGAGGATCGGAGTATCCTATTTGGTTTGAACGCGATCCACACGCTCAATCTTGGAAAACAATCTCCTCCGAAGCCTCAGCGAAGATCCTAACGACGCTGGGAATTCTAAATGATGGAAAGATAATGAACTTGGCGGGTTATCAAAACTGCCTTGCGTGTCACAACACCGATCCGAATCTAGGTACAGATCAGCTTTCGCCACGTATCGCGGAGGGCGTCGGTTGCGAGTCCTGCCATGGTCCGTCTCGATCATGGTACGATCAGCACTACCAAGGTCCTGAGTCAACCAAAAAAGCCCGGAGAAGTCTTGGACTAACAGATTCCCGACCCTTAGTTCAGCGAGCTAAAATTTGCGCAACATGCCATGTTGGCGGCAAGGATCGCGACATGAACCACGATATTATCGCCGCCGGCCATCCCGCTCTCTATTTCGATATGGCCGTCTATCATGAAGCCTATCCAAAGCACTGGCGCGATCCTGAACAAGACAGCGTAGACTTTCGCGCGCAGCTTTGGTTGGCAGGGCAGATTGCGTCAGCGGACTCAGAATTGGAACTGCTTGAGTCGCGAGCCGGCAAATCGCTTTCCGTCTCGACATGGCCGGAGCTAGCCGTCTACCAATGCAACAGTTGCCACATCACATTGAATGGGATTCCGAAACCGGGCCAATCGTCCGACCGAAAGTTAGTGGCTAGCGGGCGAGCACCTGTTCGAAACTGGAACTTGTCCGGGTTTGCAACGCTTTCGCAGACCTCGGCGTCGGATGAAGGTGAGGTCATGGTTTCCCTAAAGCAACTTCAATCGATGCTTACGGTGGCCAATCCCAACTCCGAACGAGTGGCAGCAGAAACGAAGAAAATTAGAGTACAATTGTACGAATCGTTGTTGGAAAGAGGCACCCTGTCGCTACCTGAGTGGTCTCGTCAAAAGCAGATGGAACTTACCATTTACCGACTCGAAGACGCTATGCTTACCAAGTCTTGGGAGACGGCAGCCGGTGCCTATACTGCAGCATGGGCAACTCACCCAAGGCTTGCACAGGTCAAACTCGAACCACCCATGAAGACGATGCGATTCGGGCTACTTTTCCGAAATGGTACTATGTCACCTAGCTTTCCACGACTGGAAACAGAAGCTAAGCCACCGACATCGTCTGAATGGCATGATTCTTTACTGCAGCTTATGTCTGCTTTGAAGAACGAAGTTCGCTGATGAGTCGATTCAGTAGTCAGCAAATTAGGACAGCCATGGCCGATGCTGCTGGCGGCTCAGATTCTGTTTCCAACTCGAGTGCTTTTTCCAACTCGAGTGCTTTTGGTGGCGCGGATGCTGGCAGCATCCGCCACGTTTTTTTATTGCTCCTTACATTGACGGCTACTGCGTCGGGCTCCGATGTCCATTTCAATATCGGCGTCAAGGAGTGTGCTGCATGCCATAGCGCACCCAGTCCCATCTACCAAGTCCTTGGAATAACCCGCTTCGTTCGACTGGTAGAAGCCAAAGAGTGGCTTGCGCATGACAAACATGCATATGCCTACCAGTTGGTTCGGCAAGACTTGTCACCAGAAGAACTGAAAAAGGAAGAGCGAAAATCGAATAGTCTTTCAATCAAGATAACTCGCCGGCTAAATTGGAAGGATGGAGATAATGACTTTGAACAAAAGTGTTTGACTTGCCATGGCAAAATCGACACCGCGCACCCGCCCAAGATTGAGTTCGGAGTTCAATGTGAGTCATGTCATGGACCGGGTTCGGAATACACAAAGTTGGAACACCATCAACAGGTCAGCTGGCGCGCAAAAACTCCGCAACAAAAATCGGAGTTGGGGATGTGGGATCTGACTTCTCCGTCGGCGGCAGCGGCGGTTTGTATGAGCTGCCATCTGGGAAACATAGATCAGAATCGATTCATCACGCATGACATGTATGCCGCTGGGCATCCTGTCCTTCCCCCGTTTGACCTGCAAGTATTCCTCAACGCGATGCCGCCACACTGGAAAACCCTTCAAGAGAAGCCCTCGTTTGAATTGCAAGCGGAATACAATCGAGCTCATTTCAACATCGCAGGAAATACGGATGAAATTCAGGCGGCAATCAAGGGTAGTTACGACAAGACACGGCGAAGCATGATGGGAGGTCTCGTCGCAAACGATCTGGGAATAGAATTGATTCACCAGGGAGCGTCGGATCCTACGACCTGGGGAGATTACTCGATCTACAATTGCATGGGATGCC
>JANLUJ010000560.1:0-3747 GCA_031363425.1 Pirellula sp. | reverse complement strand
CGAATCGAATCAACTCTCGAGCATGCCCGGCCTTGCGACCTAACTGTTCATCGACCAAATCGCAAATGGCGTGAACAACCTGAAGATTGCTCCGCTCGCTATCGCCACCGATATTGTATGTTTCGCCCACTCGACCACGCTCCAAAACATCGGTAATCGCACGACAATGGTCCTCAACAAACAACCAGTCCCGAACGTTCTGACCATCCCCGTATACCGGCAGCGATTTATTCTCAACCGCGTTCAGAATCATCAGCGGAATGAGCTTCTCAGGAAATTGATAAGGCCCATAATTGTTGGAGCAATTGGTCACTAAGATCGGCAGTCCGTACGTTTCTCGATAGGCCCGAACAAACATGTCGGAGGAAGCTTTTGAAGCGGAATAGGGGGAATTGGGAGAGTACGGAGTTGTCTCCGTAAACTTGCCAGTCAGTCCCAGGGAACCATAGACCTCATCAGTAGAAACATGCAGAAATCGAAAAGTAGATTTTCCATCGTCGGAAAGACTGCGATAATAGGCCAACGAACTGTCCAGCAAATTGCATGTTCCAACGACATTGGTCTGCACAAACGCCGCGGGGCCATCGATCGATCGGTCGACATGGGACTCCGCCGCAAAGTGCACGATCGCGCTAGGACGATAAGTGTTGAGCAGTCGATCGACCAAACCGCGGTCGAGAATATTGCCCTCGACAAATATGTTGGTCTCCAAATCCGAACTTGGAATAGAGTCCAAGTTGCCTGCATAGGTTAACAGATCCAAGTTGACAATGCGAACGTTGCCTGCCGCCAATTGTTGGCGAACAAAACAGCTTCCGATAAATCCGGCACCGCCAGTTACAAGTATCGTTTTCATAGTTGTCGGTTGTCAGTTGTCAGTGGCTATGGGCAGTGGAGGGGTTGGCAACAGTGTAGAACGGCACTCCGTGCCGTTTTTCTCGGCACGGAGTGCCGAGCTACTCTTATTCGCAACCCCGTATTTTCTTCCTGAAGAAGCACTAGCAACTAGCAACTCCACCCCTTCAAGGCCTTTACGATTACGTCTTCTACATTGGACATTGGAATTCCGGTGGCCAGTAGTTTGTTGTTGTCGAGAACGCAATTCGATCTAGGGGTCTTGGCCGCGATCTTCATAAACTCCGCTTCATTCGAAAAAAAATCGAAGCTGCGGTCCGGTACCAAATGCTGTTTCAAGAGTTCGGTCACACGTTCGGTCGTTACCGATCCTGTGTTGACTACGTTATAGATTCCCGCGGGTACGCGTCGAAGCCAGCATTCCAAACAAGCATTCACAAATTCTTCGAGATGCGAGAGGCTATTGGTGGCCGACAGCAGGCGTTTGTAATTCATCACCTTGCTCAAATAATTGCGTGGTGAATCGCGATGATCGAATGGGATGCGTAGCCTCCAAATGGTACAGTTCGTTCGGTCTGAGAGTATCTCTTCCCCCAGAGCTTTCGTACCGGAATAGAAGCTGCAGTTGTTAGTTCGAAACGAGAAATTGGGGGCATCGGTTTCGACGAACCCTGAACCATCGGGCATGGATCCGGTGAAGATGCATCCGCTCGAAACATGACCCCAAGGTATTCCCGCCAAGTCGCAGGCTTCGGCGATCTTGCCAGGCATGACAGCATTGGCCGACAAACATTCCGAACGATGCAATTCGCACGCATCGACGTTTGGCTTGCCCGTATATCCGGCGCAATTGATCAAGAAATCAGCCCGAAGCTCCTTAAGTTTTCGCGCAAGCGACTCTGGCTCGTAAAGATTGCAGTCGGTCCGTCGAAGGCATGCGTGGGGCTGTCCTCGTTGCTCCAATTGACGAATAAACTCGCTACCCACATAACCACTAGAGCCGAGCAATACAATCAAGCGACATACCCTATTTCAAATTCAGAAGTGATTCAAAAGCCTTGCGTTCGAGAGGATGCATCCCCTGTGCCGTGGCACCTGACTCCAGGGCTTTTTTCATCTCTGCTCGAGCTTCCTCAAGGCGATTTTGAGCCAAGAGGGCTTGAGCCAAGTGAAAAAATCGATCGCCTCGTTTCGAACCAGCAATGGACTTTCGAGCGTCCTGTTCGGCACCTGCAACGTCGCCCATGGCCAGTCGAACAGTGCTGCGAGTATCCAGAAGGTAGTCCGTTGGCCCAGCTACCGAAATAGCTCTGTTGATCGCCGCAGATGCTTCAGCCAACTGTAATTTGGAAAGCGCCAGTAGGTTGGCCATGTTATTTAAAACAGGAACGTGGTTAGGATCAACTTGCAACGCCCGTTGGTAGGCGCTCGCGCCCTCCGCCGCCTCGCCAATCCAACTCCACAAGTCTCCTAAACCCATGCTGACGCCAACGTTTTTGGGATTTTCGGCCTGCACTATCTGTACAATACCGATCAGCTCTCGAACGTCCGCCGTTTTCAGCGATTCTGTTTGAATCGCTTCTTGGATAAGGTCGGCGACCTCAACTGCCGGCAGCTTCGGACCACGAAGCAACTCGAGAGCTTTGTCGAATTCCCCCATCCTTGCGTGGAACGCAGCCAAAGCCAAGGAACGTTTTGATAAGTCCTGTTTCGAAACTTCCGAAAAACTGTCTCTAGCGATCTCAAGGAACTTCTTGGCAGTCTCCGTCTCGGTTTTTGTTTTTCCTGACTTCATTAGCTCGGTCGCCCCTGACTCCGCAATTTGCGCAGCCCAAAGAATATGCTCCGGATTGCTACGATTGGCTTCCAAAAGTTTGAGCAGTCCCTGATAGTCATGCGATCGGAACATCAATTGTGCCTCTATCGTTGTCGTCGAAAGTTCTTTTGGCGCCAATTTCTTTAAGCGGTTGAACCAAAGATCAGCCTCCAACAACTCTCCATGGTTAACGAGGGACTCGGCATAATGTCGAACGTACTTGCTATCCTCAGCCCCCCCATTGCCAAGAACGCTTCGCATCGTTCGGCTATATTTGGTCCAGTCACCGTTGCGCAGAAAAAGATTTGCCAAAAGAAAGTTGTCGGTCAGCGAAAACTTTCGCTCCTGCTTGGCTATTTCTTCGAGCAATCGTATGGATTCAGCCTGCGAGGAACTATCGCGTTGATTCGATAATATCAGCGCCAAGGTTCTTTGGTCTGTTGGGTCTTGCCCGTTTTTACTGGTGTTTAAAGATAACAGGTCACGCGCTTTCTTCACCATCTCGTCCGTACCACGCAGCCCATAAATAAGTGCCAATCCTCTTCGCCCCCAAGACTTGTCGTCGGCTGAGGCCGTACATTCGTCGGAGACGAGCTTTAGCAAAATGGGCTCGGCGTTGTCCTCGCGTCCAGTACTAAGACAAAAGTCAGAATAGCGACGCATCAACGTTGTATCGTCAGACCGATTTTCCATCGCTTGCAAGTAATATCGAGACGCATTTTCCAAATCCTTGATGGATTCATAGGCTTGCGCCAAGGCTCCGTCGCGGTCTGTCGGACGGATTTCCTTTGCGGCATCCTCAATAACTTTTGACGCTGCAACTGAATTCGCTTGCCTCGCTAGCAACTGAACCAAAACAACCCACGGTCCCGGAGCTGTTCGGTCCTTGTCGATGGCAATCCTAAGCTCTTCCTCGGCCTTGACATAATTTCTTGAGGCGACGTGGATCTGTGAGAGGAAGACGTGGTCCTCCTGTTTGTCTGACTCTTCGGCCCAGTCCTTTGCTAAATCAATCGCTCTATCGAAATTCTCAAGTTCAAGTGACACTTGCGTCGCAACTCGGGTCAATTCCGTCG
>JANLUJ010000542.1:0-1438 GCA_031363425.1 Pirellula sp. | reverse complement strand
CAAGAACTAGGGCAAGTAAACACCAAGCCATCGCATCGTCGATCGCTCCTGCCCCAATCGCGACTGTTCCCATGAGAGTTCCCGTTAGCCCCTTGAAATGGATAATTCTTGCCAGCATGGGAAACGCCGTAATGCACATCGAAGCCCCCAAGAACAACATGGCGGCAGAAAGCGTGGTTTGCTTGGGAAATAGCTCCGTGTAATGGAAAAAATACCAGCCGAGTCCAGCCCCCAAGGCGAATGGAGCAATCATCCCTGCCAATGACACCGCAAGCGAACTTTTGAAATGACTTCGAACGATATCGACACGAAACTCCAAGCCGACCACAAACATATACAACGCAAGTCCCAGTTGCGAAGTAGGAAACAAATAACTTTGCGTATCGCGAGTGATTTGCTGGCGGTCCCAAGGAAAAATGGCTTGTTGCCACTCTGGCAATAATAACCCAAACAGAGATGGCCCCAACAAGACGCCTGTTATCATTTCCGCAACGACCTGTGGTTGCCCGAGTCGCTTCGCAATCAGACCAACGATGCGGCAAGCGATCAAGATGACGCCGATCTGGAAAAAGAACTGAACCGCCAAGTGCACATTATCGGAAGTATTCATGTAGTTGCTGTGACTGTGAGGAAAGAGTTACTGCCAAGGGTTCTTGTCTTGCTCATGCGGTTTGCGAGCACTCTTCAAGAGTGAAACCAATTGATCGAGTTCAAGCCTGTCGAGATGACCAAGCTGCTTTGCGTGGCATTCCTGCAATGGCTTCGCGATATCATCCAGCAACCGCAATCCATTTGCGGTAATGTTGATAAGAACCAATCTTCGATTCTCAAGCGGTCGCGTTCTTTGAATGAACGAGGCCAATTCCAATTTGTCCAACATGCGAGTTATGTCCGGCGCTTTTGAGATCATCCGTTCTGCAATAGTAAGTGTGGGAACTGACTTTGGGTGATGTGCCGCCAGCAGTCGCAAAACGTTGTATTGTTGCGACGTGATCCCTCGTGGGGCGAACAGTTCATCTTCGATAGACCGCAGTCGATCGTAGGTTCGCCAAAGGTTGAGGTACACTTCTTGCTCAAGCGAATCAAACCTACTTGATTGCGGCCTGCTAGACTTTTCCGATTTGTTTTTACTGGTCCGTTTCTTCATCACAATACTATAGTTGTGCGAACGACTGTCGTCCAGACGACTTTAAAGCGACGTGGCTTGGCGAGGAAGCAATTATCGCATACCCTGTCGGGATTGTCGTTCCAGCGCTTGCTCGCAAGCATTGGTGGGAACGCACTTCAACGTCGATCGGCTAGCAAGCTTTATGAAGATCTGGTTCATCTCTGATACGCACAATGAGCACGAACAACTTGCGGTACCCGATGTCGATTTGGTGATCCATTGCGGAGATGAATCGGAATCCGGCGAACCGTGGACGAATGAGCTGGAATC
>JANLUJ010000537.1:0-1056 GCA_031363425.1 Pirellula sp. | reverse complement strand
CGTAACTAGCCAGGTTTCGTATGAGTGGACAAGTCCTAGCCGTGCGTTTTCGATCGACTGGAACCAAGGTTGCCAAGTGCCGACCCAGTTGTAACCGTTAAAACTCCAGTCGCTATTGAACGCCCAGTCGGCCAGCAATTTAATTCCGATCACGGTCACCAGAAGATAGGCCGACACTTCAAACTTGGGATATTTTTCAAGCAATTTAACAAAATAGGCTGCTGCAAATCGCATGAGGATCAATCCAAGTATTCCACCGGTTACCACGACCCATAGTTTGTTGTTTTGGGACCCGGCTAATGCCATTGCAGCCAAAATCGAATCAACCGCGAACGCAATGTCCGTCACTTCAATCACCAAGACTGTTTTCCAGAACAGAGCGAAACTGTGCGATTCGATGTTGCAAGCAGTTCCATCCGCATAATGTTGGTACGGTTCCAGATCCATGCCGTCCTGGGTCACCAAATTGGCTGCAATGGGAACACGTTGCTCGATTTCGATGTTCTCTCTTGCGATGTCTAAACTTTCGCCGGTCTCCGCATCCACTATCTTTGGATTGCCCGCATCATCCAAAACAAGCTTTTCATCCCCGCCGTCCGAATGTTCTAGAAACAGGTGTTTGACGGCAATAAACACTAGATACGCGCCGCCAATGAACTTGACGAACGTATACTTAAGCAAATAGGCTGACAATCCAATTGCCAGAACTCGAAAAAACACAGCGCCGATAATACCGTAAGACAAGGCTCTGGACCTCAAATGCTTGGGTAGTCGTTTTGTCAACATTCCCAGTACCAAAGCATTGTCGATCGATAGCAATCCCTCCAAAACAACGAGCAATCCAACGATTACAAGGTCGGCCGGAACCATATCTTGCCCGAGTACGGTCAGAGCAAGCAGACCTGGTAATGGCATTTCGATCATTAGCTGACTTCATTTCGGCTAGGGGCCTTAGCCCGCATACGGTTCGTATTCAGAAAGAATATCGCAGTCGTCACCTTAGGAAAGGCACAAGACCGCAGGATCTAAAAAAAAGAACGCCTTACGCCAGTCCAA
>JANLUJ010000060.1:0-7124 GCA_031363425.1 Pirellula sp. | reverse complement strand
GCAGGATGTAGTGTTTCCACGGCCCTTGGTCTCAAGAGCGGTGATGATCTAATGGGGCAAGCGGGCCGAAAGAGCATCGCAGTGATTGGAGACGGTGCCTTTCCGTCAGGGATAGTTTTCGAAGCTATGAACAACGCGGGCGAGCTTAATGCCGATATGATCGTAGTTCTGAACGACAACAAAATGTCCATTTGTCCACGTGTGGGGGCGGTTGCAAGCTATCTGGATCGCCTTCGAACCAATCCGTTTTATACAGGTTTCAAAAGCGAAGTCATTCGCGTTCTCAACAAACTACCTTTGCTTGGTGATCCGACCGAGCGACTGCTCGCACAAATCAAAGAAGGGGTTAAGGCCGGGATGGTGGGTGGCATGCTCTTCGAAGAATTTGGATTCCGTTACATTGGACCAATCGATGGACATGACATTCACTTGCTTCGCAAATACTTGGAAATGGTCAAAGATCAAAAAGGACCTACGCTTTTGCATGTGGTGACAGAGAAAGGGCGAGGCTATAAGCCCGCTGAAAAGGACCCGGTCTACTTCCACACACCTCCAGCCTTTGAAGACGAGGACGGTTGCCCAAAACCCCTGGGCGGAAGCGACAAGCCGGCCTTCACCAACTACGCCCGCGACGCCATCATGAGTCAAATGAAGGCCAATGCGGCCGTGACGGTGATGACAGCAGCCATGTGCCAAGGGAATAAACTTGAGCCAGTTCGAGATGCGTTTAGCGATCGGTTTTTCGATGTCGGAATTTGCGAGTCGCACGCAGTTGCATTTGCTGCTGGGCATGCCAAAGTTGGCTTGAGACCCATTGTGGCTATCTACTCGACGTTCCTGCAACGATCCTATGACCAAATATTCCAAGAGGTAGCCCTGCAAAACTTGCCCGTGACGTTCATGATCGATCGGGCTGGCTTGACTGGGCCGGATGGACCGACGCATCATGGACTATTTGACATCGGTTACATGCGAGTCTTTCCAAATATTGTGATGATGGCACCAGGCGACGCTACGGAGGTCGAGCCAATGCTTCAGTTCGCATTGTCGTATTCCGGACCGACCTCCATTCGCTATCCGAAGACCACAGCACAATCCTTCGAACGATCGATACAACCCATCGAGCTGGGCAAATCCGAAGTCGTACGTTGGGGTACCGACGGAGCCATCATCGCATGCGGTGCCATTCTTCAACAAGCTTTGGCAGCCGCTGACGTATTAAAGAAGGACGGTCTCGATGTAGCGGTCATCAACGCTCGATTTATCAAACCGCTTGACATGGCGATGTTGACGCAGGTATTCGAAGAATGCCGTTTCGTAGTGACCGTCGAAGAGGGGACACTGATGGGCGGATTCGGCTCGGCGGTGCTTGAAGCTGCGTGCGCAAACGGATGGGACACTCGTATTCTAAGGACACTTGGAATTCCCGACAAATTCATTGAGCACGGCGATCGAAACGAACTGCTAAGCGATCTTGGCTTGGATTCGTCCGGGATTGCAAAAACATGCAGGACGCTCAATGAAAAGTACTCCGATGCAGAACATGCAGGAGTATAGCTAGTGAACAATCCTGCATCGTGGGGTTGGATACGAGATGGCAGATCACGACCACGGGTGGTGGTTTTGGCCGCCCCCAATCGCCCACGCGTAGAGCAGGAGCTAGATGGCATTCTTCAAATCATCGAACGGCATGCGGAGATCGTGGCTGTCGACAAGAATTTTTCGTACGAGTTTGATTCTTGTGAATCGGACTTGGTGGTCGTTCTGGGTGGTGACGGATCTATCCTGCAGTCGGCTCGTCAAATGTGCCACGCTCAACGTCCAGTGCTTGGTGTCAATTTGGGTAAACTTGGATTTCTCGCGGCCATCTCTCCAAGCCGGTTCGTAGACATCTGGCCCGAAGTTTGCGAAGGGCGATTCTCGGTAACGAACCACTTGATGCTTCAGTGTCAGGTCTTTCGCGGCGACTTAGAACTTCAATCGATTATCGGACTCAATGAAGCTTCTGTGCTCGGTGGTCCGCCCTATACGATGATGTACATCGACTTGTATATCGACTCGATATTAGCCACCACGTACGCATGCGATGGCCTCATCATTAGTACTCCCATTGGCTCGACGGCTCATAACCTCTCGGCTGGGGGGCCGATATTGCGGCGAAATTTGCAGGCGTTTGTCATTAGTCCAATCAGTCCTCATACGCTGACAATGCGTCCTGTTGTTGACACGGCCGATCGAGTCTTTGATCTCAAAATTCAAGTGGAACATCCGACCGCTAGTGTTGTGGTGGATGGCAGGGTTGTATGTCATTTTGGTCGCGATCTTCGAGTGCGTATCTCGCGAGCCGACGACACGTTTCAATTGATAAGCGTTCCAGGACATGACGATTATCAGGCCCTACGCGAAAAGCTGGGCTGGAGCGGCAAGCCGCGATTGATCGAGTAAATCTGGTCCCCGAGGCCTACGCGTGAGGAGGCGGAAGTCGCACCAACCAATTTGTGGGATAGGCTTCCAGCCTGTCGATTCAAGCGCGACAGGCTGGAAGCCAATCCCACATGGGTGCATCCACCTGAACACTTGAGACCATCGTTGTTCAGACGGCTTTGCCCTAGAAAACTTTTGGGTTGGCAGCCACCGACTGATTTTGGTATTTCTCATTCCAGATAGAGAGGTGGACAGATGCTGAAAAGTCGACGAAACATTTGCCGCCTAGGGATGCTTGGATTCGCCTTCCTGTGCGGTTGCAGAGTGCTGGAGCCCAAACCGATCGTTGTCGTACGCAATAATATTCCTACCGATTTGATCGCCGACGGTGAACTCCAATTCGAACGTGGAGCACCGAGACCCATCATCGACGGCTTCGGCTGGGTTTGGGGCATTCCTTCGAAACTCATGCTTTGGAATCGCCAAGCCGAGAATCACCGTATATCGCCCGAGACAGAGTCTCTGCTAGCCGAGTATTTGGCAACGAATGGACTCAGCGATATCAAAGTACGACTCAATCAATATCGACCATGGGACGATTGGAGTCGACTGACTCGGAACACATCGGTCGCTTGGCCGTGGCGATACACGTTTGGTGCTGTTGCTACACTTGGCGAAACGGTTGTGCCTGGACGACTGTTTGGCGGTGATCATTACAATCCCTACACTGGTACGATTCATCTCTACGGAAATGTCCCCGCGATTGCTTTTCATGAAGCCGCTCACGCCAAGGATTTTTCGAATCGGAAGTACCCTGGAACGTATGCTGCCATTTACATCCTGCCGGCGGTTCCCTTGTGGCACGAACGAATTGCTTCAAGCGACGTGATGTCCTATGTCCAGTATCGCGGCGACCCACGCCTACGACGAGAAGCGTATCACGTTCTCT
Source organism: Pirellula sp. (assembly GCA_031363425.1). GTDB lineage: Bacteria > Planctomycetota > Planctomycetia > Pirellulales > Pirellulaceae > JBKCUI01. The sequence continues at coordinate 3,751 of JANLUJ010000060.1, read as the reverse complement.
ATCCTGCATACGGAACCTACATGGGCGATGCCGCTGGATATGCGTTTCCGAGATTTGCAAACCCGCTTTATTATGGTGGAATTCTAGCTGGCCATGCGATGGGACGCTGGCAGGGTCGATCTGTCGTCGACGCCGAGGCGGTCAACGCAGAGTAGTTTTCGATGGCGGTGGATCTCTCGGTTGCGGAGAGACGAAACTACGTCACTTCATATTCAATGCGTTGGAATACACTTGCAGGATTTGAAAGAAGATTAAGAAGATTGCCGTGATAATCATCGCAGCGATAAACATCCAAACCGCAAAGCCAGACAAGATAGCTAACTGCTTCAAAGCGAGTTGAGCCTTTTCACGATAGACAACCGCCATACGCTCAAGCGATTCGCTGTCCGAACCACTCATTTCCCCCACCTCGACGTTTTGAATGAAATCAGCTGGCAGCAGTTTGGGAGCGTCGAGCGCTTCGGCAAACGATTTTCCTTTGACGATTTCAGCTAACGACTTCTCAAGGCCAGAAATATAGTAATAGTTGCCCGTGCTCAGCAATGCATCGCGAACGCTTCGCTTGGCATCGACTCCGGCACCTAACATCATCGATAACGTCATTGATAGTCTGGAAAGAGCGGTCGTTGTGAGAACTGTGCCAATGACCGGTACCTTGCGAACCAATGGCACCAATGTCCGGTGGCATCCAAACCAATTCTTCCAAATTCCAAAAGCCACGACGGTTAGGGTCCCGAAGAAAGCGGCGGCAAGACACGCGAAGATTGCGACGCCCGTGCCGCCTCGCAAGCCAATGCCTGTTAGATCCAGTGGCTTGTCCAGTGAAGATCCGGCTGAAAAGAAACCATTGATGAAGATGAGAGCGCAAGCGATTAAGAATGCTAATCCAAGTTGGATAAGTGGAAAGGTTATTTGCGATAGGAATGCGGTACGAGTCTGTTTGAGATCTTGGTAGTAATCGGCCATCTCACGGAAGATCCTATCCATACCACCTGCATGCTCACCCGCGTCGATCATTTTAATTAGCAACGAAGGAAAATAATGTCCCTGCAATGCCATTGATTCTGAAAGAGTGTTTCCCTTTCGAAGTGCATCGATCATGTTTTGAGCAACTTCGCGATGTCGCGACGAACCGGTATTCGCTTCGATGCCGAGCATTCGAAGCAGATCGACACCCGACTTCAAGCCCATCGCCATTCGGCGACAAAAGGCTTCGAGCAATTTGAGGGAAATACCACCGAAAATACGTTCTAAAATGCGGGAATCAGTGGTCCTTGTTTCGGGTTGGCTCGGAACGGCGGCTGGTATCGAAGAGGAAGTCATAGAAAGACCTTGTTGCGAGACCTAGTGCTCTGTCCACGTTGAAAAATAAGGATTTTCTTGGAAGCGACGAGCTTAAGGCGAGCGGCATTAAAAACATTCCACGATTGGTAGCTGAATTCGTAAGAATTCAGTTGCTTCTGAATTCTTACGAATTCAGCTACGGTAGTTTTTATTCCGCCGCTCGCCTAAATACGATTAGTATGGTTAAAGCAAGGATAACACTTGCACTGCTATTGTGGCCTGCAAACCCAGTTTTGGCCAGCAAGTCCTTGGAATTCTTGACTTAAGTGGAGTTCGCTCGACACCCGTCTATGATGGAGGGTATCTCAAGCCATAGCACGACGCGCAAGCTAGTGAATTGCTCGAGCCATAGCACGACGCGCAAGAGCTAGTGTATTGCGATAAAAGATCACTAGCCTACGCGTTTTGAAGTTGCAATGTTTTAGGTCCAGAGGACTGGCAGAACTTAGTCGGGTTTGCAAATACCCCGGTCCGAATGACAATTTGTCGTGTAAAGTCCGAGTCGTACGGCAGATCCTCGGTTCTTTCGTCCCTCCGGGACTTGCACTGCCATTTGCCTTTGATTCCGGTGGTTTCACCACCGGCTAGATTCTGTCGAGCCTCCGGCTCTTCGGAATGTGCAACTTCGAAACTTACGCGAAGTGCTAGGTAGTTTTAATGAGGCTGCTCCCATTAAGGAAAACCATGACCGGAAAACAACCTGACCCACTTAATGCCAGGATTCCTAGGAGCCAGCCTCAAACCGAACCGCTTCATCTCAGCGGGGTTTGGCGAATGGAAACCACCGAACAAGCGGACGCACTGCTGGCTGGAAAGGCAGACGGCTTTGTTTACCGCCGCGAGGGGCATCCGAATGCAACTTCATTGGCTGAAGCGTTAAGGGTAGTGCATGATGCGGACGAATCGATCGTAACAGCTCAGGGGATGAGCGCCATTGCGATTGCTTCAATGGCACTGCTCAAACCGGGCGATCGTGTGCTATTAGGACAACCACTTTACGGTCGGACGTCATTCTTTATCAAGAAGGACTTGGCCCGTTGGGGCATACTCTTTGAGGACGTCCAGGTGACTGACACCAACGCGTGGATTCAGGCCTTCCGCAAGCCGGCGAGAATGGCGATCATAGAAACCATTACCAATCCAAGGCTGAACGTACCAGATATCGAATCGATCGCTCGAATTGCCCATCAATTTGGAGGACGAGCAACATCAGAATCCGGTACTGTCGTTTTGGTAGACAACACGTTTGCTACTCCCGTGTTGTGCCAACCCTTGGCGCTTGGCGCCGACCTCGTCATGGAAAGTTTAAGCAAATTCGTTTGTGGGCACGCGGACGCCATGCTTGGGTTGTTGTGTGGACGCAGAGAAGTTTGGGATCGCATCCGCCAGACGATGGTTTCGTTTGGAATGACAAGCAGCCCTCTCGACTGCTGGTTGACGCAACGCGGATTGGCGTCCTTGCCCGTTCGAATGGCTCACGCGGCTTCGTCGGCCTTTGAGCTTGCGAAAGCCATCGGAGACCATCCAGCAATCGCTCTGCTGGATTATCCCGGATTGCCTTCGCATAGCGACCATGCGATCGCCAAGAAGCAATTCAATGGCACGTTCGGAAATATGTTGACCATAAAGTTACATGGCGGACTGAAGTCGGCTCAACGCTTTATCTCCGCAGTTGCATCGGACATTCCATTTTGTCCAACACTTGGCGAAGCTCAAACGACACTTAGCCATCCCGTTTCAACTAGCCATCGAAGCTACAGCGAGGAGCACCTCAAGTCGCTGGGAATCGACGGTGGCACACTTCGATTTTCAATAGGCTTGGAACCGAATGGCTGGCTAACGGGAAAGTTTCTAGCGGGTTTAAGCGAATCGATGTAGTAGCGATGCTTCCAAATTTCGTGCTTCGGTGAAGAGAACGCCAAACGCTTGGCTGGTCCGGAATGCTAAAGTGGTGTGTCCCGTTGTTTGCTTGTTTCCAGTGTCCGGTCTGTAAACATCCAAAGTGTCCTTGGAATCATCGACACCTAAGTTGTGAAAGCCCGTTGGATAGATCACATTCTCACTCTTCAAAGAAAGGACATCAACCCACGGCAAAACCGAATTGATACGACAAGAACCAAACGTTTCATGCGAGAAATGGAGACTCTAACCAATGATAAAGCAAGTCGCTGAGGACCGTTGGCCTCTTGCGAATTTGCGGTTGTTTTTCGTTGCCGATTCTTTCAGGCTTGGTGGCGAGCCTGCAGCTCCGCTTCTACCGAAGTACTTCTTGAATCGCCATACCAAGTCTACCCACATGCGACCGTCGATTCCAATTCGCTTCAAGATCGGATCTAGTTCCTGGGGTATGTCGGCTTTCTGAGCAATGCCTCGTTGTCGTCCTGTCCAGTCCAGCAGTGTCAAATAG
>JANLUJ010000504.1:0-2486 GCA_031363425.1 Pirellula sp. | reverse complement strand
GACACCTTGGGCAGTCACTTCTTGCGATATGGAACAGCTGGCGAAACTTTGCTTTCCGCCCAATGCGTTTTAGCGGATGGGGATCAAGTTCGTCTTGAACGCATGCCCTGGCGAGTTCCAAACTCCAACAACCCCAAGCTGAATAATCTCGTTTCCGAGGTCGGTCAACTTCTTTGGACGAATCGAGCAATTACGAAAGCACCGCCGTGGCGAGGTGTTGCCCGTGGATGCGGATATCGTTTGGAGGCTGCTTTTGATCACGAGACCGTCGACTTGGCACGTTTGCAGTCGGGGGCCGAGGGGACGCTGTCGATTCTAACCGAGGCAACCGTCAAATTAGAACCGATGCCGAGTGCTCGAGGAGTCGTCCTGGTATTCTTTGAACGGCTCGAACTCGCCGCACGTGCTGCCTTAGACGCTCGTCGCGACAACGTGGCCGCATGCGATTTGATGGACCGACGCCTGATTGAAATTGCGAGAGAGCTGGATCCTCGCTATGAATCGATGTTGCCGCGGGGGGCCGAAGCGCTGTTGTTGATCGAGCAACAGGGTGCCGATGTACAAGAAGTGCGAAGCCGATTGGGCTCGCTCATTCAACGCATTGTTCGCCGCGCTCCCTCGACGCAGCACACTCGCATCATTGTGGACGACACCGAACGTGACTTCATCTGGAAACTGAGTCGCCGAGTTATCCCTCGGTTGTATCGGCTAAGAGGTTCATCAAGGCCTCTTCCGTTTGTCGAGGATATTTCAATACCTCCCGACCGGTTGCCCGAGTTTTTGATAGAGATGCAAAACATTTTAAAGGCGGACCGAGTCACCGGTACGCTCTTTGCGCACGCAGCCCATGGCCATTTGCATTTAAGGCCATTTTTGGATCCGCATGCACCGGACGACGTATTAAAAATGCAACGCATTGCGGACCGGATTTTCGAGAAGGTCATCGAATATCGAGGCGTCATTTCCGGCGAGCATGCAGTCGGGCTCAGTCGCAGCTCCTACCTTAGGCAACAGCTAGGCGATCTATACCCTATTTGCCGACGCATTAAAGAGCTCTTTGATCCAAAGGGCATTCTCAATCCGGGTAAATTGGTTACCGACGCGGCTCAAAAGACCACCGATAATCTTCGCCCGCCATCGATCGTCATCAATCCAAATCGCAAAGGCACTTCCGTCGTTAGTATCGAAGCAATCGAACAAACTTCAACTGCCGTTGTTGGCCAACCCAACGGAAATTCCCATCCGCCCAGTCCAATGCCCGACAACGTGTCGGAATCGGAAGCAACTGGTGGTGTTGCGATCTCAAGCAAGACCTTTTTGCCAATTTTGGCTTGGTCGGAGAGTGATTCGCTGGAGGCTACAGCCAATGCTTGCAATGGGTGTGGACGTTGCCGTTCCAACGCGCCGGCAGAACGCATGTGTCCAATGTTTCGATCGACGCGAGGGGAGGAGGCTTCCCCTAGAGCCAAGGCCAATTTGATTCGCGGGCTGATGTCGGGCAAGCTCCCACTCCATCTCGCTGAAAGCGACGAGATGAAGTCTATAGCGGACCTTTGTTTTCATTGCCACCAATGCAAAATTGACTGTCCTGCTTCTGTTGATATTCCAAAACTGATGGTTGAGATCAAAGCTCAATATACTGCTACCAATGGACTGCGACTCACCGATCGATTGCTATCTCGTCTTGACTTGATCTCGGCTCTTGCGAGCCGAATTCCAATGGTAGCCAATTGGAGTTTGGAGAATCGTTATTCTCGTTGGATTTTTGAAAAGACAACGGGGGTTGCTCAAGGACGTCGGTTACCGTCTATCGCCAAGCAACCGTTTATGCGATGGGCAGCAAAGAACAGATTAACTAGGCCCAACCGTGGCGGCGGCCGCAAGGTACTCTACCTTGTCGATCATTACGCCAATTGGAACAACCCATTGGTTGGCATCGCGCTGGTCGAAGTGCTTCAACATCAGAACGTCGAGGTCTACGTCCCAGCCTGGCAGACGGTAACCTTCATGACGAAGATTGTGATGGGAGATATCGAAAGAGTGCGTCGCATGATTGCTCCGCAAATTCGTCAACTCGCCGAAGCGGTTCGCCAAGGCTATCAGATTGTCACGACCGAACCAACTGCGGCATTGTGTTTGAAATATGAGTACGTGCAAATCCTTGACAACGAAGACGCCAAGCTTGTTGCGGCAAACACCTGGGACGCTGGTCAATACCTATTTCAAATGCACTCCAACAACGAACTTGAACTGGACATGAAGCCGTTAACAACGACGGTCATCTACCACACGCCGTGCCATTTGCGGGCCTTGACCGCCGATTCGCCGCTGCGGGAACTGCTCTCTTTGATTCCCCAATTGCGGGTGCATACAATTGAAGAAGGCTGCTCGGGAATGGCCGGGGCCTGGGGCTTGACGAAGGAAAACTTCAAAACCTCCATCCAGATGGGCTGGGGGCTGATCTCGCGGATGCGGGACCTGCGGCG
>JANLUJ010000476.1:0-3524 GCA_031363425.1 Pirellula sp. | reverse complement strand
CTTTGGCTGGACTATTGGTAAGTGAGGTTGCTAGATCGCAACATCGGAATCGCCCCTTTGAATTGACACTTCTGTATCGGTTACCTGGCTTTTCATTGTTTTGGTGGCTCCTGGTCTAATTCTGCGTCCGGCACAAGTTCAATTTTTACGTCTGCATCCTTTAGATATTTGTCAAAAAAATTCTTCATCAGGAGAACTACAGACGGCTTGCCAAAAGATCCGCCACCATGACCTGCCCCTGGGAATTTTTGCAGCCAAACGGGTGCTCCCTTCTTCTTCATTACGGCTTCAAATTCTTCACTTTGTGCGAAGGGTACCAAGGCATCATACGTACCGTGAAGAATGAGTATGGGAGGAGAATTCTTATCGACGTAAGTGATCGGGCTGACGGCGGCAGTCTTTTCCTTATCCGAGAGTTGCGCCCCGATTAGTTCAGAGTATGGGTCGCCCGGCGTATTGAATTTGAAGATGTTCTTTACGTTCTTGTCTTTCTCTGCCTGCTCCATCACCGACGCAAAATTCTTGGGGCCGAATATATCGCAGACGCACTGTACGGCATCGGACATATCCTCATTTCCACCGATTGATCCAAGTAATGCCCGGAGTCAGGTCCGCCTTCGGCTTGGACTTGGCATCAGGCTTTTCCTGAGCATGGGTCGGCGATATCGAGATGCTGCTCAATGTAAATGAAACCAGGAGACATAACATACCGATGATGAAACGCAATTTTTGTTGGGACATAGCAGAGTTTCGGCAAGTTTCTTGATTCAAGGACAATTGAAAAGGTTGCGACCTGTGTCGCCACACTACGCAAGTATCTCAGTCTCAGTCGTATCAGCCTACGAAGGGGAAACTGCTGTAAGGCGAGCGGCAGGATGAATACTACCTGCCAAGGGTTCTAACGGGAGAGCGGGGAAGCGTCTGCTTCCCTCCGACACGCTTCTGTGATTTGTAAGCAGCACGCTACTCTTTGTTGAGATCCTTAATTACCAATTGGTTTTCGATTTCCTTTACCATTTCGATAAATAGTTGGAAATCCTTGAAAGAACTTTTCGTTCGCCGGGTACCTGAATTAAACGCCAATGTGGCGAATTCAAGTCAAATTACGACGAGGAGAAATGAAAATGCAATTAGTTTCTAACGAAGTCCTTAAAAGTTTATGCGAGTCTGCCGCCTTTGAACTACTTCGTCGAGGCATCTCGCAGCTGAGCTCACGGCAACTGTTAGCTGGCGAAATTGTTACCAACTTTGCCGACCGTTTGAAGATTGCGAGGTTAATACGAGTGGGTAAAAACCAGGATATTGAAGTTGAGAATGACGAAACTCATCGAACGCGGAAAGGCCGTACGGAAACCGTTGACATGAATGAATCGATCATGATTATCGGTAATCGATTGCATGCCATGCTGTATACAGGGTTCTCAGCACTTGGCGCACAGCAGATTTTGCTTGGACAACGGGTGACGAGCCATAATGACCGTCAAAAATTAGCAAAAATCGTGGCAACCGGCCTCTTCCCCAGCCGCAATCTCCCTGCTCACACGACATAGCCTTAGGCGGGATCCAACCGCTTTCCACAAGTTAGCCCAAACACTGTGGACGTTGGCGCTGGCTGCCTAGCAGCAGTCTCAGGAGGACTTGCTGGCCAATCTTTCAACAGCTTAACGCGGATGTCTCCCCCGTGGTTTTGGTGAACATCTTTCAAGTTACAGAAAAAGACATTCTGTCACTTCTCAAGGCTTGGGAAGCAGACGCCAATTGGATGAAACAGCAACCTGGCTATATCTCGACGCAGTTGCATCAAGGCATTTCTGGTAGCACTGTTTTCATGAACTATGCAGTGTGGGAGTCCGTGGCACATTTTCGGTCCGCTTTCAACCAAGGTTGTACGGTTAGCGAGATTCCCAAATTCGTGGATGCACGGCAAGCACAACCGCTATGGACAGGCCGTACGACTGCGGAGAACTTGTTGAGGAGTAGACTTTCAATGGTTGGAAGGGATTCGTTTCTACATTGATCGACTGGGTATACCAACCAATGTGCTGTGCGAATGAGCATCGCCTTAGCGCGAGCAGGATTTGGGCTTGAGTCGTTTCATCCTCGCAATCGCATTCACGATGGCATTAAGTGTCATACTGACGGGATACCTCATGTTTTAGGCGCACGTGAACTAGCCGATTTTCTCAAGCGGGCGCTATTTCAGCCCCTTGTTTTTCGTGCGGACAAATCAGGTGGCTGCGCAGATGCCTTTCAGAAAATCACGAAACGAACAGGCATACTTTACTTCAACCACTGCTTCACCCGCGCCGGCGAAAAGCAGAAACATGGCGACCACATCGACCTGTTTAACGGCGAGAAATATTACAACCAGATCATCCATCCTCAATCTGGCGGCAACGAAGCGAACGTCGGCAGCCTGTTCGCCACGTCGGACCAAGTCTGGTTCTGGCAGATCACGTAAGGGAAGAATTCCGTGAAAACGCATCCGCCTTCGTCGATGATGGCATGCAGTCGTATTCGGTGACTTCGAAACCACGCAGCCATCTTGCTGTTGCCATCAGCACCACCAATCTCTTCATCGTGTCCTAAAGCGACGTATATCGATCGCTTAGGCTGAAAGCCCTCGGCGGAAAGTTTGCTGATTGCTTCCAGGATCGCCAGAACACCATGTTTGCAATCCAGCGTGCCTCTCCCCCAAATAAATTCGTCATCCATATGACCGCTGAACGGTGGATGCGTCCATCGAATTGAAAGTTAAACACATGCTGGCGACATCAAATACTGGCTACTACAGCTTGCAATGAACGTCGACGGCATTCTCTAAAACCAATTGATCCTCGCGCAAAAATCGCTGCGAACCAAGCGAGTCGAAAAATAATTCCGCGCGGATTCCGTCAAACTCGCGTCCGATCTTGTAACCCTATCAATAGCGAATCGACGTAACTCTCGCTGTCGCATTATTCTCACGTTGGTAGCAAGCCACATGGAACATGACTTGGAATCCCCAGAGGAAAAATTGACTCCAGATGACCGCATCAGCCAAGTCGCTTCTCTACTCGCCGCGGCCATTCTGCGCATGCGGCCTACATCTCCGCCAATCTGTGAAAATCTCTCGGCTCCTTCCAATACATGCCTTGATGTTGTCTCTGAATCTCTGCTCACTGTCACACGTGGGGAATGTTCCCACAAGAGACAACTAACCAGAGGGAATTAGAGATGAAGAGTACGAAGAGTGCGGCGGCACTACAGCGTGAATTGAGTAATTTGGAATTGATGAAGGCGGTCCAGCTAAAGAAGCGGTAAGAGCAGCTATTCGGTGAGCCATGCCGCTCTTGCAACAAGACATACCTAGTGCGCCGGATCGCATGGCGGTTACAGGCCAATGCAGAAGGCGGACTCTCCGAGCGAGCCAAGCGCCGCATCGAAGAACTGGCAGATGATGCGGAGATACGTCTCACGCCGCCGAAGAATACTAAGCCGAAGCTGTCCACAGTTGGCGATAAGTCTCCGGACCTTTCTACGGG
>JANLUJ010000471.1:0-2712 GCA_031363425.1 Pirellula sp. | reverse complement strand
GGTAACTGTGTGCACGACGGCCAGCGTTGATCCTGGCGTCAGAGCATCGACCCAAGGAAGCATAACATGAAACAGTGGTGGGAATCAGATGAGGTTGAAGATGCCGATGCGCCAAAGAGAATCCGAGCGATCGCTTACTACCGGCACTCGGCGCAAGACAGACAAGAGAATTCCATTCCCATTCAACGGGACCAGGTTCGAGAGTGGGCAGACAAAAACGGCGTTGAAATAATTCACGAATTCTTCGATGCTGGCAAGTCCGGCCTTAACAGCGAAGATCGTCCTGCCTTCACCGAGATGATGGAAGAATGGGTTACGAAGCGCACCGACTTCGCATACATCCACTGTCTGGACGTAAGTCGCTGGGGTCGGTTCCAAGACATTGACCTGTCCGCCCAATTCAGCGCCCAATGCAAAAAGCATCGCAAGCAGGTCATCTACACCAGCATCGGAAAGCCGCGCGAGGACGATCCGCTCTATCCCGTCTACGTCCAATTCGAACGGTTCCGAGCTGCCCAATACAGTCGCGAGTTGAGTGACATGGTCTGGCGTGGATGCGTCAAAATCGTAGAGCAAGGATATTGGGCTGGTGGACGGCCACCCTACGCAACCCAGCGTTTGCTACTAGATGAAAAACGGGAACCGTTGCACAAACTGAATCCCGGCCAGCGAAAGGGGATTCAGAATCAGCGCGTGACGCTGGTCGAAGGGGATCCGGCGCAGGTCGCAACCATCCAACGCATCTTCCACGAGTTTGTTGAGGATGGCCACTCCGAATACAAAATTGCCGAAGGCCTCAACCTGGATGGCGTCTTGTCGCCTGGCGGAAGGCGTTGGGGAGGACCCGAAGCCTGGCGGATCAGTTCTAGCTCGGTGCGAGCGGAATTGTTCGGCCGTACGGATTTAGAGTTCTTAAAAAGTTTCCTGTAGGTCAATTTCCCTTTTAGAAAGTCAGTTTATGGATGCCGACATCGTACCGTTTAAGTCGCGCCGATATGAGGCGGTTCCGATCGCAAATATCAAAGTTATTAACTCGCGCAACCGTGATCAAGAACAATTCGAAATGAACGTTGGGAGTATCAAGCAGAATGGTATGCTCAAGCCCGTGCGAGTCAATGACAAGTTCTTTAGCCGTTCTGGCATGTACGAACTTATCTGTGGAGAGGGACGACTCACAGCCCACCAGCGACTAGGCCATGAATCGATTGTGGCCGAAGTTGTCACCTGCGATAGAAAAGAAGCCTATCTTCAGTCGCTGATCGAGAACGAGCTGTTCATCACCGACGGACTGACCGACAAAAACATGATCAACTACCTATTTACGATCAGGGACAAGGTTAGCGAGAACGTCGGGTGATGCACCAGGTTGCCAACAACTCTCCCGAGCAAGCATTGCGGGGTGATTTCGCTGGAGCAGTAGATGATGCAGTGATGAGCAGCAGCGAAGCCCACCAAAACCAAATGACGCAGTATCTAAACAGCCCAGAGTTGCAGGTAAAACTCCAACGACTGATCCTAGACATGCTCCTTGCAAAGGTCGCGTAGTCGAATCGACCAGCGCCCAGGTCCACAGTGTTTGGGCGTAGCTACATCGGGACTTAGTCCATGTCCACGTTCCCCGCTGACGCTGAACTAGGTCCACAGTGCTTGGTCCAACCTGTGGAAAGCGACCGATTGCTGGATCGAGCGGAGTCCACATGGTGATGGGAAGCTTGCGGCCTCGCTGATCGTTGACTTTTCCTACGCCTCCCTACTCCAGCAAGCAGCCAGCGCCGTAGCCCACGTAGATACTAGCCAACCTGTGGAAGGGACGGAGCTAGGCAGCAAGCGTCAATGTCCACAGTGGAAGGGAAGGAGCTATGAAGCCAGTGCCAACTCCAACAGCGGTCAAGAATTGAATCATGGACGTGTCTGGATCCCGGCTATGGCAACGTCCACATGTTGGTAGGAAGCTACCGGCTGATCGCGGATTGTTGACTTTTCCGACGCATCCTTCCTCTAGCAAGCATCCAGCGCCGTAGCCGAAGTAGTTTCTAGCCACTCCGTGGAAGGGAGGAGGCTAGGTCCACAGTGTTTGGTCTAGCTTGTGGAAAGCGGTCGATGGCAGGATAGAGCTACGACCAAGTGGGGATGGGAAGCTGGCGTATGCACGGCGTCCGGCGAAATCCGGTCCCTATCCCGATTGGTTTGTTATCCGCTGCTTTTGCAAACGTTGATTTTCCACGAAATACCGAGGCTATCAACCACAATGCCGTACCAACCCGTGAATGAAGATTCCGCAAGTGGGATGATGACTCGCCCTCCGTCACTGAGTGCGGCAAATATTGTCCTCGCTCTTTCGATCGATTCAGGATGTAGCGCTAGAGAGAAGCCCGCAAAGAATGGCGTGGCTGTGTCTTCCGAATACCCCACATCGCTTGCCATGAACTCTGTGCCGTCGATCCGAAATGTTGCATGGAAGATCATCTGCTCCGTTCCTGGTTGCATAAATGATTTGTCTGGGCAGTCAAGGAATCGCATGAGGAAGAGAGTTTCGGCGCCGAGCGCCTCACGATAGAGAGTAAGTGCCTCTTCGGTCCGACCAAAAAAATTGAGCGTGGTTACAACTGGCATGAGCAGGTTCAGGTAAATGTTATCTTTGCGTAGAGCAGTCTCAGAGCTGATAACGAATAGCAATCTATGCCAACCGGAGCGAAGCGGATCGGAACAGAA
>JANLUJ010000466.1:0-5351 GCA_031363425.1 Pirellula sp. | reverse complement strand
GGTCGAACTCCGCTAGCCCGCGAATGGCTTCCCGACTGACCTCCGCATCGCAAACCAATTCAATGAGAAGCGAATCTACACCTGTTGCCTTCTTGGATACGAGCGAATGAATGGCTCGGTTCCGATCCATTGACCCTTCGGAACGATCAACGGCAATTTTCCGCAACGACTCCAGAGCGCGAGGATCCCCAAACAGGAGCGCAAGCTCGATTGCGGTCTGACGAACGCTGCGATTCGAACTGGTTTCCAATTTCGAATAGGCAATGTTCCAATTTGCAGGCTTGTCGACGGAGCGTCGCCCCTCCAGTCCATGTATCATGCCTGCGAGGAGATCGACTTGAACCAGAGGATCATCGCTGTCAATAAGGATTTGCGACAATGCATGGAGACCGACGGCGGATTTGTCATGCGATGCGACGCGCCGAGCGATATGGTTGCGAACGAGAGGGATACGACTTTCCGTGACCAGTGCGACGAAGCGTGTCAGGTCCGTGTCAATCAACGGCTCAATAGCGTACCAATTCATTAGCGGTAAATTCATGTCTGTTGCATCTTCCGCATGATGCAGCAGATTGGCTGCGATAACCCACCGGTCGACTAGCGGCAATCGCTGAAGTCCACTCGACAAATGCAGTCGTGCGTACGGCGAAGGATCTTGAGACGCAAATTCTTGAAACCGCCGCAGAGCGATCACGGAGGGTTTGGAGTCTTCGCAGAGGAAACGTATCGACCACGCGCGGACATACTCACTTTCATGGGAAAGCTGATCGATCAAGAATTTTTCATCGGTTCCGCCAAGGACTCGCATTGCCCAAAGTGCCCGAAGTTTGTTGGACACCTCTGGCTGTTCGCGGAACAACGATTGGAGATCACGTCGGGCGCGGTCCATATTCTTCCCAAGTGCTGCGCGTTCTTGCAAAACACGTCTGGCGTGACGCGCAAACCATTCATTGCGATGCAATTGCAAATTCACCAGTTCCTCATCCGCGAGGGTCGCAATATTGATTGGCGAAAAGTTTGGCTTCCCGTAGGTGACTTTAAAGATGCGCCCTGTTTCCCGACGGGTGTTCCGAACGCTATGGCATTCACCGGTGTCCGACCAATCGCTAACAAAGACTCCGCCATCCGGGCCGTATTGAATGGTTACTCCCATATGCCATGGGTCGCGCGATCGCAAGATATCCTGGCCATGTGATGCCACAAAACCTGATCCGGAGCGAGTCAACACGTCGTTGTTGACCCGTTTTCCATGGATGTTGTTGGTGAATATCGAATTTCGATACTTGTCTGGCCAATTGTCACCAAGATAAATCATCGTACCACAGTGAGCGTGGCCGCCTCCCAAAGCGTCTTCGGCTGGACTGCCAATCCCGTTATGAAAATCCTGGCCACCGATAAAATGCAAATGATCCGCGATCGTCGGAATTCTTTCGTAGGCATACCGACTGGATTCGCGATTTCGCCAGGGTTCGTAGTGAGCTCCTTGGATGACATGGAAAAGATGCGGGTTGACGCAATTGGTCACAAAGCCTTCGCCGACGTCATTCCAATCGATGCCCCACGGATTGGTTGTTCCGTCAGCAAACGGTTCCCAAACGTGACGTACCGGATGGTACCGGTAAACACCGCCATCAAATTGCAGTCGCTGAACATCCGGGGTGCCGGGCTTTGCGATACGAGACCAATTCGTGCGGCCATGAGTGCCGTAAAGCCAACCGTCCGGTCCCCATGCAAAACCATTTGCCAAATTATGGCTATTCGCATGATTGCCGAAGCCATCGAGCAACACTTCGGGTTGACTGTCTGGTACATCATCAGCGTTGCGGTCTGGAATGAAGTAAAAGTTGGGAGGCGACATGACCCAAGCGCCCCCGAAACCGACCTCAATACCGGTCACATAGTTGAGTTGATCGTAGAAGACGGTTCGCTTGTCAAATTTTCCATCGCCATCGGAATCTTCCAAGATAACGATTCGATCGCCCGGTTTGGTACCATGCACCGGGTAGTTGTATGCTTCTGCGACCCACAATCGCCCTCGATCATCGAAGCAAAATCCAATTGGCTGTTGAACATCCGGTTCCCCCGCGAACAACGTAACTTGGAATCCATCAGGGACGATCATTGTCGAGGCTGCTTGCTCCGGCGAAAGCGGTGTATCGATCAGATTGTCGTTGGGAAAATCCAAAACGGGATCTGCCACACGCGTCATGCCTACAACGGTGAGGATGGCGGTCAGTGCCAGCAGGGTTGAAAGGATCACGAATATGGATTTCATCAATTGCCTTGCTTTCGTCGTTCTGGGCAGTTCGTTAGGACCAGGATAGATCTCGTCCAGACAATGGCAGATCACGTATTCGCTTTCCGGTCGCGGCGAAGATGGCGTTGCAAAGTGCTGGGGCGAAGGAGGCGATTCCCGTTTCGCCGACGCCTGCCGGAGGAGCTTCGCTGGGAACGATGTCCACAATTATTTCGCGTGGAGCATCTTTCATTTTTGCCAAGACATACGTGTCCAAGTTTGACTCCAATGCACGTCCGTTCTTGAAAGTTACTTTTCCAAAGAGGGCTTGGCCGGTCGCCATAATGGCCGCACCCTCGATTTGGGCCCGGACGCGATCGGGACTAACAACAATTCCTGCATCGATAGAGACCCAGACTCTAGGGATCGAGACCTTGCCATTCTGAGCGACCTCGACCTCAATGACGTGTCCCGTGTATCCTAGAAACGATCGGCTACAAGCGATTCCTAGTCCTCGTCCTTTGGGCATGTTTTTCGCGAGATTCCAGTCAGCCCTTTGAGCGACCCGACGCAATACGTTTTTGAGTCGACCAATATCATAAGGATACTCTTCCATCGAAGCTCCTCGATTGGAAAGCTTGGCAGAAGCCATATCCATATTTCGATCCTTGCCTAGCAACTCGATTAGATACTCGAACGGGTCGCGTTTCGCGTGATGCGCAAGTTCGTCTGCAAACGAGCATGCGGCAAAATTTTGTTGAATGTGACAAACCGATCGAAGCCAGCCAATGCGAACATGCGATTTTGCTTGGCCAACTTCAAGGCTGATGTTGGGTACGTCGTAGGGTAGATCAGTGTGTCCCATTTCGGCTTCCCAAGTTGCCGGACTGTTTGAGCCGGGGGCAAATGTCGAGCCGATGGATGGATAAACGGCGCGCTGCAGCCAAGCCGATGGCCGGCCGGTGTCGCTCATGGCAGCTTCACAATGGATGGCCGAAATCGCATGATAGTAATCGTGTTGTAAATCGTCTTCACGTGTCCAGGTCACGTGAACCGGACGACCGACCTTGCGTGAAAGCAAAGCTGCTTCGACGCAATAATCAGGTTTGCTTTTTCGACCAAAACCTGAACCGAGCAACGTAACATTAACCAAGACATCGTCTTGACTCATACCCAATGCGGGGCCGACCGCTTGCTGAACTGCTTGCGGATTTTGCGTGGCCGCAATCACATGACAGGCGATGACCTTTCCTGAGGCATCTGTCTTGACATCTGCCACAGCGCAGGTCGTTTCCATCGGAGCGTGTGCAAGATGCGGTACCGAATAATCCGCCGAAACGATATCTTTCGATTTGGCGAGGACGTCTGTGGCAGCGCCGACCGAACGGAGAACTTGACCAGGTTCTCGCGCTGTTGCCTTAAGCTGTTTGGCAAACTCTTCAGAATCGTACGAAGCGTTTTCGCCATCATCCCACTTGATTTTGAGGGCATCGCGTCCTTTCCAAGCTGCCCAGGTGCTCTTGGCAAGCACTGCAACGCCTCCGAGTTGTTGAAACATGGGTGCCCCTTTGAATGCGGGCAAATCCACAACATCCACCACTCCAGGCATTTTCTTCGTTTCACTTGCATCAAACGATATCACTTTGCCACCGACTACGGGCGGCCGGGCGATGATAGCAAACAGCTGGTTTTCGATTCTTGCATCGATGCCGAAAATCGCTTTGCCTGTGATGATGTCATCCAGGTCAGTAATGGGTACGTCCTTGCCAATGTATCGCCACTTGCCTCTAGGCTTGAGTTGTAGTTCGCTTTCTTTGGGTACATCGAGAGCTTTTGCCGATTCGACGAGTTCGCCAAAACCAATGGTCATTCCGCTCGATTTGTGTTTGATCAGATGGTTTTCCGCATAGCATTCCGTTGCAGGGACTCCCCATTTCGCAGCTGCGGCTCGTTCCAGCATCGTTCTGGCTGTCGCGCCTGCAACCCGCATGCGTTTGAAGAAAAATCGAATGCTATTCGAACCATCCGTGTTTTGGTCGCCAAGGCGTTTGTCTCCTGGGGCTTGCTGAATTCTGACGCGGTCCCAATCGGCCTCGAGTTCGTCGGCAAGAACACGCGGAAGCCCGGTCCGAATCCCGGTGCCCATTTCCGATCGATGAGCAATGCAGGTTACCGTTCCATCCGGTGAAATCGAAACAAAGAAATCCGGCGAGAAATGAACTACGTCGGTTTGATTGGCATTTGCCAATGCGGAACTTGGCCCTAGAGCCGACTTACCCATTAGTACGAGCGAAGTGGATGATATAGTTGCCAGGAAACTTCGACGCGAGAGACTAGAATCTTCGTTTGGACTCGCCGAGTCAGCGGCATTCGATTCAGCTGCATTCAAATACTTCAAATAGTGCTGTGAGGCGCTCATCGGTTCATCTCCTTAGCTGCTGACTTGACGGCAGAACGAATTCGCGGGTACGTTCCACATCGACAAATGTTCCACATTTCCGACTCGATTTGCTCATCCGTTGGATTGCCATTCGTTTTCAACAAGGCTGCCGCCATCATGATTTGCCCGACCTGGCAATAACCGCATTGCGGAACATTGTGCTCTCGCCAAGCCCTTTGCACAGGGTGAGAGCCATCCGTAGAAAGTCCCTCAATGGTGGTGACCTCCGATTCTCCAACCTCTGCCAGGGTCGTCACGCATGACTGCACGGCCATCCCATCAACGTGGACAGTGCAAGCTCCACATTCCGAAATGCCGCAACCATACTTGGTGCCGGTCAGACCAAGATGATCTCGTAGTACCCAAAGCAGAGGCGTGTCCAATGGCACGTCGTTCAGCTCCAAAGATTTTCCGTTTACTCTAATTTTGGACATGTGGATTTACTCCAAAGGGATTCATCATATGGAAGGGAACCAATTCGGATGAAATGGGTACATGCGGCGTGTCGAATCGCATGGAAAGGCGGGCGGCAGCCTGAAATCTACCAGTAGCATGGCCCCCTGGGCCGTGCGGAACTCGGGCCAAGGGCCAAGCTACGGTAACGAAATCGTGTGGCTCGCCTTATGGTCCATTGTCCCGTTTGAAAGCGGATTTCAATGCAGCCTGATATTCCTC
>JANLUJ010000453.1:0-2577 GCA_031363425.1 Pirellula sp. | reverse complement strand
GGTGTACACGAAGTCGGCATCCCTCACCAGCGATTGGATATCGGTCCCCTGTTCAAAATCCAATGTCCCAAAATGCGATCGAATACGTTCGACAAGCAACGGATCGATGTGGTATTTCGATGGTCCGACAAGCCTGAATTTCATGCCACAAATAGCCGCGCTTTTGAGCAGCGAGCGAGCAACATTGTTTCCATCCCCGACGAACGTAAGTTGTCTTCCCTTTAGTTCGCCTTGCGAGAACTCTCGCATAGTCATCATGTCTGCCATTGCTTGGCAAGGATGGGATTGATCGGTCAATCCATTGATGACTGGCAATACGTTATGTGCTGCGAGTTCATCGACGGTTGATTGAGAGATGGCACGACAAACGACAAAGTCACAATAACCTGCTAATACGCGAACAAAATCTGCAATGGTTTCTCGCTCCCGCCATCCAACATCGTTCGTCAAGTATATTGCCGCACCGCCAAGTTGAATCATGCCTGCTTCGAAACTAACTCGCGTTCTCAAACTGGCCTTTTCGAACAAAAGTGCCAGGCTTCGATTTTTGAGAATTTCTGTTCGATGGCCCTGGCCAAGCCTTTTTTTTAAGGAATCTGCAAGGTCGAGGATTTCGTGGTATTCGTCGGCCGACAGGTCGAACAGTGAACGAAGATGCTTCATGTTATGTTGAGCTTATGCGTATAGCAGAGGACTGCCGGCTTTGAATAATCTCGGTACCTATCCCCGCAGTTGTGTAAATCTCAAGAAGCAAGGAGTGCCTGACTTGACCGTCGATAATATGGACTTTGCCAACCCCGCGGTCCAAGGTAGACAAGCAGGCTTCCACTTTGGGAATCATTCCGCCCTCTATAACCCCCTCTTCAATGAGTTGGCGAGCTTCGTTGGCGGTCAATGAATGGATGACGCTGTCTGGGTCGGACTTGTTGCGACGTACACCATTGACGTCGCTAATGAATATGAGTTTCTCTGCCCCGAGCGCTTCCGCCACCGCCATCGCCGCCGTGTCGCCATTCACGTTGTATTTTTGGCCTCTTGAATCCATGCACATCGACGGAATGATCGGGATTTGTTCGGTGTACGTCAGCGCCTCGATGGTCTGTCGGTCTACTTTGGTCACGTGACCGACAAATCCAAGGTCTAGCGGGTCGGAGCCTGGTTCCTCAAGCAGTAGTTTTTCGCCGAAAAGAACATTGGTTGTCCGGAAGTTAAGGTTCATTGCACGTCCGCCAAGTCTCTCAATTTCGCTTGTCAATTGCTCGTTCAGTTCGTAGCCAAGCGTGTTTTCGACGATTTCCAGTGTTCTTGCGTCGGTGACTCGACGCCCTTTTACCCAAATCGGTTCAATCGCAGCTGCTTCCATTGCTTTATTGATTGATGGACCTCCGCCGTGTACGACCACTGGACGCATTCCCACCGTCTCCATAAAAATGATGTCGAGCAACGTGTGTCGCATTGCGTCTGGGTTAGCCATCAACGAGCCACCCAATTTGATGACAGTCGTTTTTCCACGAAATTTGCGGATCCATCCCATCGCTTCGATGAGCGTGTCGGCCTTTGCGATCGCTTCCTTTGTTGAGTTCAAGTCACTTCCTATCGATTCGGAATGGATTCAGGCAATTTGTGCGAGCCAATAAATAAACGCCGACGCGATTCGAATCGAGCCGGCGATGCAGTTTTTTGATTGCTAATCCCCTTCCCCAAGCTACGTCGCAAGTGCCCTCAAGGAAGGCCAATAGTGTACTTCCCCTGGGGTCTTTGTGTCAACAATTGACCGTCGCGCCCTTTGGTGAGTATCAAACTACAGACCTCCGCCTTTTGCCAATCCCAATTTTGCACTATCAGTTTTGCAGCTTCTGTCACTGCAAGCGGGCGGGAAAAGAAGTAGCCCTGAACCATGTCACAACCCAGAACTTGGAGTTGTTGCAGTTGCTCAATCGTTTCGACACCCTCGGCAATAACCTTCAATTGCAAGCTTGTGGCTAAGGCCAAGATGGCCCGCACGATGGCGAGATGTTTGCCTGAATCAAACATTCCATTGACAAACGAGCGATCTATTTTGAGCACATCGAGTGGCATCTGATGCAGGTACGAGAGGGACGAGTAACCCGTACCAAAGTCGTCAATCGCGATTGTTACTCCGGACTCCCTCAATTCATGGAGTTTGTGGAGAGTGTCCTTCGGCTGTTGCATCAGCAAGCTCTCGGTCACCTCTAGCTTCAAACATTTAGGGGGCAATTGTGCCGTATGCAAAGCGTCGATCGCGGTCTCCACGAAACCCTTGGATGCCAGTTGTCGCATCGAAACGTTCACGCTAATAACCAATTCCCGATCGAATTGCTTTCGCCATTGAGCGGCTTGCTGGCAGGCTTTCCTAAGTACCCATTCGCCGATCGCAACAATCATCCCCTTGGCTTCAGCAATGGGAATGAAGATGTTAGGTGGGACATTTCCTTGAACGGGATGTTGCCATCGGACCAGCGCTTCGTAACCAAAAGTGGAAGCACTTTCCAAATCGATAATTGGCTGGTAGTGGAGACTCAATTCCTCTCGCTCGATGGCGTGTCTCAGCTCGCT
>JANLUJ010000433.1:0-2069 GCA_031363425.1 Pirellula sp. | reverse complement strand
CCCGCGGCTCCATACCACCATTGAATTGGTAGGATTCTAATTCAAGCCACTTATGAAGAGTCTCGACATGACCATTTTCAGCTTCGACCATGGCGGCTTTGAGACTAGCAGCAGCAGCTTGGTACCGGGCAGCCCGCTCGTGATACTCGATCGCCTGCAAAGTGAGTCTACCTCTTTCCAAAAGCTCCTGCGAGGACGGTTGCGAATGGGACGGACGAGTCATTGGAATGATCTACTTGGAGTCAAAACGAAAATCGAGTCGTCGCATTCTCCAGATTCATTGAACCTACGTCAAGAATTTTTCAACCATAGAGACGGCGTCGACTGCACACGTTCTTTGCCATCATTCAAACGGTAGCATGGCCCCCTTGGCCGTGCGAAACTCGGTCCAGGGGCCCCAAGCTACGGTAAACCAACTCCTGCAGCTCGCCTAATTGCCCATCGCCTCGAGCAAGCATGACACCAGTTGGTCGATGGCCTGAAGAGCAATCGCCTCCGATACGGTTGCTTGCTCCATCAATCGAACAATGGCAGACCCCACAATCAAACCATCCGACACAGGAGCCAGCAATCTGACGTGCTCCGGCTTAGAGATTCCAAATCCGATGCAAATCGGCAATCGGGTACGCTCGCGCAACCAAGAGACGCGATCCACCAAATCGGGTGGAAGCTCACTGCGCTCTCCCGTTATTCCAGTCACGCTAACGAAATAAAGAAAACCGCTCGATAGCTCCGCAATCCTCAAGGCTCTCTCGCGCGCCGTCGTTGGAGTGACCAATTGAATTAAGTTAAAATGCTTGGCCTTGCAAATGCTTGCTAATGAAGCACTTTCTTCTACTAGCAAATCGGGAACTATCGCACCTGCAAAACCTGCAGCCATCGCATCGTCGACAAATCGCTCTGGACCTCGGCGATGTATGATCGCATAGCTCACCATCGAGACCATGGGCATGGAAATGTTGGGGCGTTCCAATGCAATTTGCCCGAAAATGTCATGGAGCTTGACCTTGGTTCCAAGTGCACGAGTGTACGACGCTTGAATAACCGGCCCGTCCGCAATCGGATCGCTATAAGGGATCCCGACTTCCACCATCGAGCAGCCAAGAAGATCTAGTTTCCGAAGGACTTGGCGTGTGAAACCTAGATTGGGGTCCGCCGCCGTGATAAAAGGCATAAAGGCTTTCTTGCCCTCAGATTTGAGTTTTCCAAACAGATCTTCAATCGCCGTCATTATTTTTTCCAAAGTGCAGTGTATGGTGGCCCGACGGTCTCCGCCGTGAATTATCTAACAGTGTGGTACGACGGTCCCCGTCGCAGCTTGTTCTCCGTGATTTTTAGAAAGTTATTTCACGGTGGGGACCACCGTGCAACACTACCATTCTTGGCCGCGCAGCCGTGCTAGCTCTGCCGCGTCTTTGTCGCCCCGTCCCGAAAGGCAGATAACCAAGTGTTGATCGGGCGACATGGTCTTGGCGATGTCCGTTGCTTTTGCGACGGCGTGGCAAGTTTCCAAGGCAGTAAGGATACCTTCATTGCGAGCTAAGAAATCAAACGCACCGAGGGCTTCGTCATCGCGACAGGAGGTGTATTCAACACGTTTGGAGTCTTTCCAATAGCTGTGTTCAGGGCCAACGCCGGGATAGTCCAAGCCGGCAGACATGGAATGGACATCGCTCGTCTGTCCGTCTTCATCTTGCATGACGTAGCTGTAGGATCCATGCAACACGCCAGGTGAACCATAGCTTAGCGGTGATGCGTGGTCGCCAGGGGCAGATCCTCTACCGCCGGCCTCGACTCCGATGAGCCGAACATCCCTATCTTCTACAAACGGATAAAACATCCCGGCCGCATTGCTACCACCACCCACGCATGCCACTATCGTGTCGGGCAATCGACCGATGGCCGAGAGGCACTGCTCCCGACACTCGCGACCGATGACACTTTGGAAATCGCGAACCATCATTGGAAAAGGATGCGGTCCTATGACCGATCCTATGATGTAGTGCGTATTCTCAACGCTGGACATCCAATCCCGCATGGCTTCGTTGACCGCATCTCGCAGGGTCCGC
>JANLUJ010000431.1:0-14890 GCA_031363425.1 Pirellula sp. | reverse complement strand
TGCGGATAAATTCCAAGACTTCTTGACTGTCGTTTATGGGTGAGACGTCCGTTTGCCGATTGAGGATGCGGCCGTCTTTGCCAATGATCATCGTCCATCTTGCAGCCGTCACACATCGCTGTATGGCGATCGTTTGCCCATCGTCGTCAACGATTTCCTTGCCACGGGAGTCTTTCAACATGGCTTTACCGCCTGAACGCAAGGGCACTCCAAATTTCTCAGCAATGCTGCCATCGACATCCGCCAGCAGTGGGAAGTTAAGCGAATATGCGGTTTTGAACTTTTCATGCGCCTGAACCGTGTCGCCGCTGATACCCACCAATTTCACACCTTTGTCGGCCAGTTCGCGTTGGCAGTCGCGATAGCGTTGGGCTTGGCTCGAACAACAAAACGCAAAGTCGCTGGGATAGAAATAGATCACAAGCATCTGTTTGCCAACGTACTCACGGGAGTCCCACATCTTGCCTTGATCATCCAGGCACTGGAATTCAGGCATCGAGTCTCCGACCTTCAAGCATTTCGGGTCGTCACCTGTGGCGGCCCCCACCAACAGTGAGATGCTCCACAGAGATACACTCCAAAGTCCGCTCCTCGTGAGAAATCGCGTAACATGCCACATAGTACAGTTCCTCGCATGTGAATTGGTTATTACCGGTTGAAAGCAGTAGATGATCCAACGATTTGAGAAGCCGACGTTCCAGTTCGGCATTGGACTGCATCTGAAAAGCGATCCAAAGCTGGAAAATTCGTGCCTCTAAGATAAAGGACGCCATCGGCGGTCGAGGAAAGCGCGCTTTGTTTCTACAATTCCGAAACGCATAAGTTTGGTTGCAATTTTACCGCAATTCCAGAAACCGCCTAATGTTAAAGCTACGTTCCCAGCGCGTAAACCGAGCGCCGGGGCGAGGCCACAATGCCCGTGAGTGTCCTGCTTAGCGGTTGGGACTCAGCGATTGTTTTTGTTGCTTCAGATTCGCCTTTATTATGGGTTTGGCGTGAGCAGGAAACTTTTGAGCGTCGTTGTTTTCCTTTGCACCGTATACATACTGCCGACGATGTGTCCGACATTGTTGATGGCGTCTGCGGATTGAAGCGTCCGCATGCTGTCGGTTGTGACTTTTCCATTCAAATCAAACATCTTGAGATCCTTCCAGAGAAATGCATGCTGCTGGTTGTTGCTGGTATAAGACCAGCCCACGATCTGGCCCCCGTCGTTGATACCCAGCGCCTTGCCGTGAATGCCACCAAGCGAACCCAACGCCCTCAGGCCGAAGTTCGGAGTCCATAAGAACGGGCTGTAAGTCCCGGTGTCGATAAGCAAATCCGTCGAATAGCCAACCACCTCGCCCAAGTTATTGATGGCGGTTGCGACACCCAAGTTGCCTGGCGATAGACCTGGTAACTTGGTCACACGCAAAGCACCTGCGTCGAACCAAGCGATTGCTGCCATGGAATCCTGCAATCCCGCCATCTCATCCAAGTCATTGATATCCAGAGGGCGGAAATCCCCCAGGTCAATGGGGCCGCTAACAACTCCGTCCGCCGCAATCGTCCATTTGGCGCCTTTGCCAAACTCTGGATAACCGAATTGTTGCTGCTGAGAAACCACATGGCCTAGGTTATTAACAGCGGCGGGGGAAAAACCTGGAGACCCCGGCAGTACCACCACGCCCACGCCAGGCACGTTTGCAAACAGGGAATTGCCAAGCGTGCCGACGATTAGACCATTGTCGTTGACCGCTGTGGCCTTCATGTCAATCGCCAGATTATTCCTGCTGACGACAACGCCGTTTGCGCCCACTTCCCATACGGCTGAGCCCACATCGTCCCAGCCGATGATGTTCAAACCCTGGTTGTCGGGCTCGTTGATTCCGTAGGCCCTGCCCCAGTAGTGATGCCAATTTCTGTAGCGGGGCGAGCCGAGATCGGTGACCGCGTACGCCGCAGGAGTAGTAGTCCCGCCTGGTTTGTCGCCGCGGGCGCAGTTCAATGACGTTAGCGTCGAGACCACCGTGGCGGCTAGGAATAGAAAGGAAAATGAAACGAGTCGCGATAACATGCTTGGGATCCTTCATGGTCTGCGTTTGAATTGAAATGTCATGCTCTCGGCACACATGCCGAAGGCTTGGGCGGATCCACAAAACCGGCAAGTTGATTCGAAACGCCGTCTTGGCCAGTTCAGCATGGACTGATTTTGAAAAGCGATCCGACTCCAGGAAATTCGTGCCTCTAAGATAAAAGACGCCATCGGTGGTCGAGGAGAGCGCGCTTTGTTTCTAGAATTTTGAAAATCGTTGCTGCATAGTCGGAATATCAGCGAATATGGCAAGTTACATTCGGAACTAGGCTGCTACATTGGAATTCGCGAAGTCTTTTCCCCAGCGACAGTCATCCAGGTAAACAACGTTGCTCCTTCCACAATCGTTGATTCATCAATCATTTCGCCAACTAACGCCGCGAATGCGCTCCTTAATCTCACTTTCCCCACAACCCACTGGAATTCGTTCGCTACCAATCGTCAAACCTCACGAGACGGATTTGAAAGCGTCCTACTCCTGCAGGATCGGACTATCGCCTTGCAGCTGCCGCTTCCACATGTTGGACTGACGGGTTGAGGCTCCATTGTGCAAGCGTTCGCTTCCCTCCGATACGCTTCTGCGATTCCCACAAGGTTGTGCGGTTAGCGAGATTCTTGAATTAGGTTGGATTCATGGCTAACTCAACTGTGGAAAGCGTCGTACTCCTGCAGGATCGGTCTAGCCAGCAACCAGCGGCTACCGCAGTCACAAGTTGACCATCCCACTGTGGACATGGGATCGGTAGCTCGCTCTACGCCTGCAGGATCGGCTAGACTAGTGTTAGCTTGTTGGTGGGGAAGCTTGCAACCGCACTGCAAGATCACGGGTCTGAGTCACCAGATTCCATTGGATGGCTCCCGCCCCAAACCCAGGACTTTCATGGATTTTTTTGACCGCCGAAGGGCGAAGCTTATAGGACTGGAAAATGAAAATGATGTCCGACTTCTTGTATAGACGTGCCGCCGTTCTGATCATTGTTGCTACAACTTGCCTCTCTGCTTTGGTACCACCCATCCACGCGCAGGAAGCATCCAAAGACTCTAATGTGCCTGACCTAGCGGATTACCTAAGCCTGTGTGAAAACTTGGTCATACCTGATCCAGCAAAAAAGGACCCGAAGACAGGCTTAGTTGTTAGTGGCAAGAACCACACCACCCTGATTCAAGGACTGAGTGAGATCAACGGGAGAACCATTTCTGAATTGGAAATAGACATGAGGCCGGGTGCCAATTCGGAAGTTGGGTCCGAAAAGGGCTTCCTCGGCTCGGAGGAGAAACTGCGCGACGTATTGACGGCAGACAACAAATATGTCGTTGACAAGCTTGAACTTACCCACCAGATTTTAGCCAAACACCTGCACGCGATGGGTACCATCGGATATTGGCAATATCAACACGGTAAGAGAGATGCCGAGTTCGTTTACAACGGTCGGCGATTCCGGGTAAAGATGGTCACCTCGCGTGGTTTTCAATTATCGCCATTCTTGGATGGAACAAAAAGTGCTTCCGATATCACGGTTCATAATCTCGATAGCGACAAGGTACTGGAATATTCGCTTTTAGTTCCATACATGATCGAGCGATACGGGTTTTATGAAGGTAAGGGTACAACGTACCGAGTCGAGCCGGAAAAAGTCGTAGAGTTGTTCGATTTCCTGAAGGTAAGGCTCGATAAGAAATGACGCTTAGCTGGCCATGTTGGCGCTGGTCGCCCCCAGCTCCCATCCAAATGTGGACGCAGCCTAAGCCGCCTCAGCAAGCGTCAAGAGCCTTCCACAGTTTGGTCCACGATCGGGAATTGGATGAACCGGACCATGTAACACTCCATGGTAAATAGCGATGTCTCAGTACTCCATCCAAATGAGTCGCTGCTTCCATAGAGTGGCAACAGTGCAGCGATGCGATTACCTCCAAGCGGCGATTCGGACGCCGTTGTATCCAAGATTGTGATGTATATGGGAGAAATAAAGATTATTCGCGCACTCCAAAGTTGCGCGATGACGCTGGTGACTAACTCTTCCAAATGAACTCAGATAGTCCAACTTATTTGGACCTAGGCTTGTTGCTCGACGCTGCAAGATCGGTTATCAACACGTATGGCCTAAACATGGCTTTGGTATCGGATTCGAAGCGAATCGCTATCCATTGTCCAAGCGTCCGCTCCACTCCGACACGCTTCTGCGATTTCCACAAGGATGTGCGGTTAGCTAATTCCCGAATTCGGCTGGATTCACGTCTAGCTCATCAACTGCGAAAGCGTCTTACTCCTGCGGGATCGGCCTAGCAGCAACCTGGCAGGAGGATGTTGGGATAGACTGTTATTCGTTATCCCATTCTTCAAATGAGGTCGTGCTTTTGAGAATTCCGAGGCAGCTAGCGATTCGCGACTTAATGGGCGTTACCAGGGACGAGCGGAGAAATCCATCAGCGGAACCACCCGCTTCTACGATTCCTCAGGCAGGTCGCTCGGAAGCAAACGTCCATAGTCGTTGATCGAACCGCCGACCAAAATACTTTTGTTTCGCTCCACCGAACCATTCGTAGACATAGAGACATGCTCTACCTCCTTTCTTCTTTTCTGGGGTCCTCAGCCCCCCAGAGTGGCTGCAAATAGTAACTTGGGCTAGAATCACTGCGAATAGATCCAGCTTAGACCGTGTCTCGATACGACCGATAAAACAGAAATCTATTCTTTGAGCCTCCTGGGCAGCATCGCAACCAATTCGTCGCTGACCTACCCCATTTACGGAACGACTCTGAGTATGAAACGCTTTTCCCGCAGTGTATTGTCCTTGCTCGTTTGGATAAGCGTTGCAAGTTGCTCAATGGCCCAACCGGTAACGAGGCCACCCAAAGATCTAGGACTCGATCCTTTTTATACCAAGTATGTCGATGCAGATGGCTATCCGATCGTTGCATCGGAAAAGGTCAACGATTACGCCCTCAAGGAAGCGGCTTACCTCGTCAATATGATGTTGCGGGCGAGACCGGATGTACGTAAAGCTATGATTCAAAGCGGATCGCGGCTGATTGTAATGGCTAACAATGAATTTACGACCGATTTGCCGGAACAGCGAAATATGACCCCCAAGGATTATTGGGATGCGCGTGCACGGGGATTGGGTGGATCAAAAACCGACGCTATCTGCTCGTGTGGCGAAGAGAATTTGCTGGCCTTCCGCGGTGATCCCTATTCCAAGGAAAACCTTTTAATTCATGAATTTGCACACAACATGCATCTGCGTGGATTAATTCGCGTTGACACGACTTTTGATAGCCGATTGGAAAAATGCTATGAAAAAGCGATGAACGAAGGCTTGTGGAAAGGCAAATATGCCTCTGTCAACCATATGGAGTATTTTGCTGAAGGTATTCAGTCTTGGTTCAATAACAATCGCGAGCCAGATCACGATCACAATCATGTGAACACGCGAGCGGAGTTGATCGAGTACGACCCAGGTCTCGCCGCAATTTGCAGGGAGGTTCATGGTGATGAAGAAATAAGCTATACCAAGCCACTCGATCGTTTGATCGATCACTTGTCTGGATACGATCCGTCCAATGCACCGACGTTTGTTTGGCCGGAGCGATTGAAAAAAGCAAAACAAGAGATTCGTGATAAGGTGAGGGAACAAGGGGATAATCGAAGCCAAGTTTACGACAAATAGAGTCAGCGAGGGGCCAAGCAATCCAGCAAATGGCTATTTGGCTGGTCCGGTTGAAGCCGTTCTCTTGGACGAGCACCGCGACGTTCTCGACCTTGTAGCCCCGTGCGCTCTCCCTTTTTCAACGCTGGCAGCCTATTGCCTTCGTTTGTACGAGTAAGCCCTACTCGGATCGAAACTCTACATTACGGTTACAGAGTTGATCGCCAATTGAGAAAGAATTTAATCGAGAACAAAAGCCCGACCGAAGCATAACCAAATGTTGGCCCGAAGTCTCCGACGGTCTGTTTAGAAATGAAGGCCGTGTTGACGGGGGCTCGGTCAACATCGGCATTACGCCTGCGATTTCCACAAGGTTGTACCTAGCTGCTAGCTTACCGAATTCGGTTGGATGCATGGCCAACTCAACTGTGGAAGCGTCGTACTCCCTCAGGATCGGCCTAGCAGCAACCGGCGACCTCGGTAGCTACAATGACTGACCATTCCCCGCTGTGGACATTGGAACTCGAAGATTAGACTGCGACTGCTGGGTCGGATAGTCTGAAGTGGTAAGCGGCAGGGAAGCGTGTTTGCCTGATCATGGAGTTTTGCAAAGCTGCGCTTCAAATAGATTGATACCTCTCTAGACTCATCGCAAGCGAATCGGTTTATGGCTTTTTCATCGAAAGAAAACCAAGCGCTTTTTGAAAAAGCAACTAGAACAGTGAATTCCGTCTACTCGCAGTTTGCGGATTTGAAGCAAATGGCTGAAGCGATGGCAGCGTACGCCAGCAAGATGGACCGCGACTACTTCACCCCTACCGAAGACGAGGCTATTCGCCAGGTCTTGATTACCTATTGGCAACTCAGATCTGCCCTCTTCGAATTGGTCTACGAGCTGCGGATCGCAGGACACGGCAATAGGAACGACTACGATCAGCTATTCTTTGCAGGATACGCGGGAGCTTTGGTACTCCTGGATGCAGCACGCTTCGTTCGAGAGCGATTCCACGAATCAGCATTGATCCGGCACAAACTCAACGAGCCAGAGCCTGGCTTTGGAATTCCAGGGGGGCTTTACGATTCTATCCAGGAATCTTGGACGAACCCAAGCCACATATGGCATATGTTTGCGGCAGCTCACTATTTCGAAAAGAACAAAAGCCGCTTGGATTCACTGCGTCGCGATCGGGAGTCGGACGGCCTCATCACCATCATCGAACAATTGGCTTGTCGGTTGAATTTGAGTTGGGCAGACTTTGCGAAACTGCGATTGCGATTTCGCCTTAGGCAGCTTGGAAGTCTCTTGAAGAGAGATCTTTACTATGCAGCCATGTTTCAAATGCAGAAAGGGATCGGAATCCTCGCCGCAGATCGGTACCTTAAACGGGGGCACCAACCAGGACTCCCCGATTCCATTCGAGATGCGTTGCGCGGTATCTTGGCGCCAGGAGACATCTTGTTGGTACGCAAGGAGTTTGCATTTACCAATTATTTTCTCCCAGGATATTGGCCCCACTCAGCGCTTTTCCTTGGAAGCACCGAAGTTCTTTCCGACTGGGGGCTATCGAACCACCCTTCTATTGCTTCTCGTTGGCAGAACTTTTTGGATGTCGATCTGCCAGATCGGGGACGAGTCATTGAAGCCATGAAGGATGGAGTTCATCTTCGTTCCCTGGAATCTCCGTATCGTTCGGATTCGATTCTCATTCTCCGTTCGCAATTAAAGCCAGAATCTATTCGTCAGGTTGTAGCACGCGCCTTCATGCACGAAGGTAAAGAATATGATTTCAGTTTCGATTTCACAGTCGCCAATAGGCTTGTGTGCACCGAAGTTATCTACCGCGCCTACGATGGAGTGGAAGGGACCTCGTTTCCGCTTTCAATGCGAGCTGGTCGATTGACTTTGGCGGCGCTCGAACTGGTCGAAATGGCGATGCAACGAAAGTACTTTGCGATCGAAGCAACCTATATTCCTATGTTGAGTAACAAACTTCTCCGAGGAACCGAAGCCATAGAAGCGGTCAAACGCGTTAGTCCTACGCTTCATGACAATGGCAATCATGGCGATCGACTTCGATCAACTTCGTAAACGAGAAAGTACCAAAGATGAAAACCAGGGAATGGAGCTTTTGGATTGTACTATTATTCGCTTGGGCCACTTTCACATTCATCGCAACCGAAGATCGCATCAATTGGATGCTGGACGCCGGTTGGGTCGTTGTTGGCTTCCCTACCCTTCTTTTGACTCGGCGTATCTTTCCATTATCCCCCATACTTTACCGACTGCTTGCTGTTCATGCGATTGTCCTGATCGCAGGGGGATTTTGGACTTATGAAAAGAATCCTATCGGTCTTTGGTTTCAAAGCATGCTCGGAACAGAACGCAACCACTTCGATCGATTCGGACACTTTTTGCAGGGATTCGTACCCGCTATCTTTTTTCGTGAAATCTACAGTCGTTGTTCACCTGTCCGTAGTGGAG
This sequence comes from Pirellula sp., assembly GCA_031363425.1. GTDB lineage: Bacteria > Planctomycetota > Planctomycetia > Pirellulales > Pirellulaceae > JBKCUI01. The sequence continues at coordinate 6,684 of JANLUJ010000431.1, read as the reverse complement.
CTTGGCTGAATTACTTCTCGATCGTTAGCTGCCTGGCTTTCAGTGCTCTTTTTGAGTTAATCGAGTGGACTGCCACGGTCCTGGCTGGCGCCGAAGGGGGAGAGTTCCTAGGCCATCAAGGGGATGTCTGGGATGCTCAATGGGATATCACCTGGGCCATTATTGGTTGTATTCTATCCCTCCTTTGCTTGTCTCGAATCCACGATGCTCAACTAGCCAGGGTCGCCAAGCTCATCAACTGTGCAAACTTCTGTGGTAACAGTCCCAACCGGGAAAGTAAAAGTTAGGCGTGTCTACACTCCATGCAAATTTCCCATATCAATGTGACCATGCCGAAGGGAAGCGAGGACATTGCCCGTTCTTTCTACGGCGGACAACTTGGCCTACGAGAGATTCCCAAGCCTGAGCTGCTTCGAACTCGAGGCGGCGTCTGGTTTGATGCAGGTGGACTCGATATTCACCTCTCAGTAGAGGAGCAGCGTTTCGGACCTGATACGCAGCGGCACTTCGGCATCGAGTGTGCCGACGTGGATGGTTTGAGAGCAAAGTTGAAGGCCGCAGGCGTAGAGATTGACAATGGCAGACCCGCACCATGGAAGCGTTTCTTTGTGCGCGACCCGTTTGGCAATCGCATCGAAATTCACGAAGGGCCGCTGGCATTGGCCGCCGAAGCAGCAGTACCGGCCAAAGGTGGCCACTAGTTCCCAACCGCAATCAAGTCGCTTCGCCAACCAGAACCCTCGTTCGATCGACAGGCTCTATTGGAGGTTTACATTGGTTTCAGCTTTAGTTCTCATGGGTCGCGCGCCGTCTGTGCTTTAAAAGAACAAGCACGGTTCCCAGTCCTAAAATCATTGTGAGCGAGTTTGGCTCGGGTACCGATGTGAGGGTGAAGCCATTGACGTATCCTCGAATTAAACCGTCCCCAAACCTGAAGTTAACGGAGCCATCCACATCTGGAGCGAAATTGAGAGTCGATTGCGAAATGACAGCCGGGTTCGCGCCGAAGCTGGTGGTTACCGTGCCGATTTGTGAATACAATGCTCCCGCAGATCGAAAGACCCCGAATGTTGACGGCGCAGTCCCGCCTAACAGGTGATGGTACGAAGTCATGCTGTAGTTCCCGGGACTCAAGCCACGAATTCGAAGGCCGAGCCCAAACTCAGAAACATGATCTTCGAGGAGATCATTAAGGGTTCCAGCGGAAGTCATGTTTCCTCCATCAACGAAGATGATACCATTGCTCGCACCCGGTCTAAAGACTTCCACCGAATACGGTCCAATCGCTTTGGCAATCGGTCCAAGTGTCGAGTAAAAGTCAGGATTGCCAACAGAGCCGGTTGGTGACGCGAAATCGACGAAACCGGAAGCGACGTCGTTTGGACTCCCAAAATCTGTTGCCGTATCTGCAACTCCAAAATCCACGGACAAAATCAAATCTCCGCGCACGAGTTCCATCTGAAAAAGGCAAGCCAGCATCCAGCCGAGCAGAATCATCGTTCGCTTCATTTGTAACCTTTCAATTGGTTCCTTCGAAACATCTTAGGCGTGCTACAGTTTGGGCACTTGAATTATAGTTAGCGATTGGGAAGGCATAAAGGCTCGTCCGCAGAATCTGTGGGTACAAATCGCTTGATATAGCTCCCGGTCAGCCTGTTGGATTTTTCGCATTGTACGAAAAACAAGCTTACATGATCGAAGTAAGTCAGGGGCTACGTTGGGAGAGAGCCCGGAAACGGGCATTCTTACCTGATTTAGCCCCTGAGTTCTCGACCTATTTTCGAGGCGTGACGTCCTCGATGTTTTGTACCTTCTCCTTGTCCAGCGGCAACTGCATCAGCTTGCCGGAAGCGTCGAAATCAATTTCGTTTAGATCGACCTTCCGGACCCGGCGGTTGTGCTGCGTGTGGTAGTACAACACCTTGTTTTTCGTGTCGTAGGCAGTCGTCCAGAGAGTGGAACTGCGCATTCCTTGGGTCTTGGCCTCGCCAGTAACTTCGGCCGAACCAAGTGGGACATTGAAGTTATCCAGGATGCGGAAGAGTTCGTAGATGGTCTCTTCGCCGCTGGCAGTGGGGCGCGCCGTCTGGGTGAATGCCACGGCGCGGACGAAACGGGACGGCGGCGTATTATCGCCAGGCAGGCCGATCATTCCGCTGCCGCCGCCTAGCGGCTTGAAGTTCAGGTCTTCGATTTTTTTATCTGGGATGGCCACAGCCGAGAGATTGACGTAGTTCCGTAGGTTGGTCTCGTGCCAATCGTAGCTCGGATTGGCAAGCCAAGTACCAAACTCAAAGGGGATCGCACGGCTGCCGCAGCGAGCAACATCCCCAGCCAACCCCCGAACTGACGATTGGGCTTCATGAACACTGGATACTGGCTAACTTTTTGCGCATCCAAAGAAAGATCGAGTTAACGGTTCGGTCCTGAGCAACAGTTTCGCTCGCGAATTCACCAACTGCAAAAAACAAGCCTCGGCAGCAGAATCGTAACGTCTTGGAGTTACTGACCGCCTATTGTCGAGCACGGCTCGACGCCTCCGCTGCCCCCTTCTCTGCTACCCGCATAGGCCGAACTGGTCGCTGCCCGATTGGCGAATTCTGGCCGGGTGCGGGCTGCTCGGGAGCCCATTTCTTGGGGGGCTCGAAAACCGTTGCAACGCCGCGCAACTCTGCTAAACTCAGGGGCGTGCCGTTTGGGAGGATTGCCCGGCGTGGCCGGGACTTGAACGGCTACAAACATTGCTTAAGAAGGTGGAGCCTTAAGCACGTGGAGCCTTAAGCAGGTGGAGGGAATATGGGACTTCTATATGCGTCGGAATTGAAGGACCCCAACGATTGGGTGGGTCAGAATGCAGAAGACATTCTTAAATCGGTCAGACAAGCGGGCGGGTGGAAAACGCTCTTTCCGAGCAATATCCCTATGTGGCTACACAAGATCCGCAACTACTTCAATGTCGAGCCGGCAACCCTCAGACTGGTCGACCAGGGGGTAACCGCCCACTGGATGGCGGTCGTTCGCAAGCACGGCCAATTGAACGCCTTTATCAAGGGTCCGCGAACACTGTCAGGCCACGTCTATTTCGACGAAGAAGTCGAAGTTTGGTATCAAATGGGTGCCGGTGGGACGATCTATCACTGGGGCCGCGATGTTATCGGCTGGCTCGACTGGGCCGAAGCTGGCACCGCTCACTTCGTCCGCAGGCAAACGGGGATCCCCATTTTCAAACTCGTCTGCCCGGACGGCACCGGCGGATCGAAGGAAACCATCATCAAGAATCCAAAGCTCGACAAGGTCGAGGTTTCAACGTCGCAGGGCAACTATTTCGAAATGCAGAGTCGCTCGAAGATCGCTGAAACAAATGTGGTGACCATGGTAAAGCCGCGAATCATAACAAACGCGCATCACCAGGGCTCATACAATTTTTGCGAGACAGCAGTCCACGGGCTAGACTCTCACGAGAAATACGACGTCGAAACTCACCACAAAGACCCGGTCTACGTCGATCCGCCGGACCGCTTCGTTCCGCTCAAGCAGCGTATCTTCAAAGAATGGGTCCTGGCCAAGGCCGGAGCCAAAACCAAGATGTCCAGCGATTTCGACGAGCCACCGAATCTCCCCCGCAAACCGCATTCAGTTTGAACCAATTAAGTTAAGGAGTAGTCCAGAAATAACCTTCGTATTTCATGCTGGGTTGGGGACTGCGGTATAATTCCATTTTGGGCGGTACTCATCGAACTGGATTGTCAGTGTTTTCTTAAATTCTGGGAATCTAGGTGCGGAATCTAGAATCTAGGTGCCATCCAGCCACTGGACCGTCATCGTTGCTGGAGTCAAACGCAAGCATTAAGAAAAGCAATCGATGCTTCCCTCTCGCTCCGGTCACTCAAACCGGAGCCAATAGTCTTTGGCTCATTGGGGATCGCGGATACCATTGGCTAAACTAACGGTCACAAAATTAGCTATGACGTTGGGACCAATCTGCAGGCAAACTCGTACTCATACCATGGAATCAAATACGACTCCCAACCTTTCGCCGAAGCAAGGTCAGTATCTCGCATTCATCTATTACTACACGAAACTGAATGGACAGGCACCTGCGGAAGCTGACTTTCAGAGATACTTCCGTGTGAGTCCACCGTAGTTCCATAACATGATCGTGAAATTAGACGAAAGCGGCTTCATATCGCGTGAACACGGACAGAGCCGATCCATTAGGTTGCTGGTCGATCGCGAACACATTCCCGACCTCGATTGACCCCTGCGGGATGCAGACGGATGGACCAAGCATGTGGCTATTTCGCTTCCCTCCGACAGGCTTGCGCGATTTCCAAAAGGTTGTGCCTAGCTGCGATCCACGTCTACCTCATCAACTGTGGAAGCGTCGTACTCCTCCAGGATCTGCCTAGCCAGCAACCTAGCCACTTCCCTAGCCATAAGCTTCCGATCCACAATGTGGACGTAGCCGCAGCCCGGCTTCAGCGTCTTCCACAAGTTCGTTTCAGGATTATGCATTGACGGGCTTGCGACCAAGCATCCGCCTGGAGTCGGCGACTTGTCCGTAGTGCATCATGGTGTGCATCGTGGCAGTTGCCAAGCATGCGCCAATCGTGCCAAACATGGCTTCGCGACCTGGCGGCGGATTCTTCGTCGTGTAGGACAGATCGCTTTCCGACAAACTGTCAACGAACGCAAGTGTGTTCGCACGAACTTCATCAAACTTTGCTCGAACTTCGCTCCAAGACGGGTATTCGTCAAGATTCGCTAAGGGTTCGCGCTGAGCTCCAAAAGTTTCTTTCCACTTGATAAGAGGATTTTCGTTCCCTTTGATGATATGTTCGATGATGTTGGATTCGGCGTATGTCAAATGGCCGAGTATCCAAAGCGGCGGATTGCCACCGTTGGATGTGGGCATCTGCAGCGGTGCGTCCTTCATGTCGTCGATAAGTTTCAAGATCATCATTCGGCTGGTTTCGAGTCCATGTCGAAGGTATTTGACAGTGCTCATGGTGAGACTCCCCAATGGTTTGAAGTATCTGAAGGTTTCATTCCGACAAAATCAAAATGTAATGTATTGCAGAAAGTACGATAGGCTGCGTCCACAAGCTAGATCATTCTCAATTTGAACGAAGGATCCAGCCGATTCGACTTTGCCTAAAGGATTGGCTAAGTCGCATTGCCGCTTCTATCGCCCCACGCAACCCATCCACAATGTGGACGAAGCCGTAGCCGGGATATAGCCGCTCCCACAAATTGGACCATCTCCACTGCGGGCTACGGCGCTGGCGGATTGCTGTAGGATAGATGCATTGGATAGACTGAAATGGATAGCGGCGGGGAAGTGCGTTGGGCTGATTGATTTGACAAATCAGAAAGGACTCCCCAAACTTCTGAGATAACTATCCGGAATAGGCACAAGTTAAGTCGCGAACGAACAGAGTCACATATGGCGAAGTATAGAAACGCCTTGCCGCAACTTGGTGATGGCCTCTTCATCACCGATGGCGGCTTAGAAACCACGTTGATCTTTCACGAGGGACTCGAACTTCCGGACTTCGCCGCGTTCCACTTGCTCTGCACGCCGGAGGGCGAACGTGTCCTTCGAAAGTACTTCCGCACGTATGCGGAAATCGCTCGGCGCTTCGCCACCGGGATTATTCTCGAAAGCGCAACTTGGAGGGCCAATAACGCTTGGGGTAGGAGGTTGGGATATACGCCCATTTCCCTGGCTGATGTCAACCGCAAGGCGATCCATCTGCTGGAGGGAATTCGAAATGAATACGAGTCCAAAGAGACACCGGTAGTCATTAGCGGATGTCTGGGCCCCCGGGGGGACGGCTATGTTCCTGACCAAGCGATGTCGGCGCAGCAAGCGGAGACCTACCATCGCGACCAGGTTGAAGTGTTTGCGGGCAGCGAAGCAGATATGGTGTGCGCGATCACCATGAACTACGTTGAGGAGGCGATTGGGATTGTGCGCTCGGCTCAGTGGGTAGATATGCCCGTGGCGATTTCCTTCACCGTGGAGACTGACGCCAAACTGCCAACGGGCCAACCGCTCAAAGATGCGATTGAGCAAGTCGAAGAGACGACATCTGGCTATCCTTGCTACTACATGATCAACTGTGCGCATCCCACACACTTCGAACAGATTTTAACTCCACTCGGGACGTGGCTGAACCGTATTCGAGGTCTAAGGGCGAACGCATCGAGAAAGAGCCACGCGGAACTGAACGACTCCCTCGATCTGGATTGTGGGAACCCGTTTGAACTCGGAATGCAGTACGCAGCTATCAAGACGCGGCTTGCTCAACTCAACGTAATGGGCGGATGCTGTGGCACAGATCATCGCCACTTGGAGCAGATTGCTCAAGCCTGCGTGTCACTCTTTCACAGGGCAACCTAAATCGGGTAAGGATGCCCATTGCCGCAACCATCTTCTTGCCTAGCTGTAGTTATGCCTAGGCCGCAAGCTTCCCATTCACAATGTGGACGTAGCTGAAGCAGCTTCAGCATGCGTCAAGAGCCTCCCACAGTTTGGTTCACAATCGGGAATTAGACCGAATCCAAAGCGTTGTCCAAACCAGGTAAACATCGTTGCTTCTCCCACAGTCGTTGATTCATCCAGCATTTCCACAAATAACGCCGCGAATGCGCGCTATAGAATCAAATCCCCACAACCCG
>JANLUJ010000428.1:0-3249 GCA_031363425.1 Pirellula sp. | reverse complement strand
CAGGAATCCAACTTTAGCAATGCCTGAAACCTCCTCGTCGACCATTAGTCATCAAATTGCACTTGCCTTTCCTACCCTGATTGGTCGATTTCAAGTATCCGACACCGAGGCAACCAATGCTGCTTTGTTGCAGACTCTGTTGGAGCGTGAATCGAGTACACCGTCGAATGATTATGCAAATCTGGGCGGTTGGCATTCTTCTGGCGACTTGCTCGAATGGGGGACACCGGAGGTGGAAAGACTGCGAACTTGGATATCGGAAGCCCTGAATCGCATGGTACAAGCGACGGGCCAATTGCCCGAAGTCGCGGGCAGAGCTGCCCCGCCACGAGGCGGATTCCGTGTCTCCGCCTGGGGCAACATCAGCCGCCGCGGCAATTACCACCGGATGCACAATCATCCCAATAGCGCTTGGTCTGGTTGCTATTACGTTACCGGGATGGGTTCCTCCAATTCGATGGGTGGGGTGCTTGAACTCTACGACCCGCGTCCTTTCACCGAAATGGTCGATGTTCCGGGATCGCCCTACGGTCAACGCGTTCTTGTTCGACCAGTGCCAGGATTGATGGTACTGTTTCCCAGCTGGCTCTACCATTTTGTTCACCCAAGTGACATCGATACCGAGCGAGTCTCCATCGCCTTTAACGCAGCTTGGCGGCCAGCCTAAATGACCATTCCAACAACGCTACGTGAAGCGTTGGCCGCTTCCCCATCGCTCTTTCCACTTAACTTGGATCCGGCAGGCAACCTAGTTCAGTTAGTGAATTTAACGCAAGTAGATTACGAAGCCGCAAGCTTTTTAGATGGTCGATTGTTGGGGCAAGGCAAGCGTCAGGCCGTTGTCCCGTGGAGCGAACTTCAGAGCGCCGCAGTAGGTCTGCAAAAACGATGCAACTTCATCTTCCACATTTCACACGCAGGCTCGACACTACTTTCACGGCTGCTTGGCTCACACGCAGCTTGCTTCTCCATTCGAGAACCGGGCATTCTTCGACTGTTAGGTCAGGGAGCCTACCTCGATCGACTTGATGCCTTCCTAGGTCTATGGTCACGAACATTTCAGTCGGAGCAAACGGCCCTCATCAAGGCAACCAGTTTCGTAAGCGAAGTCGCTGTCACACTTTTGTCGTCCGTCCCAAATTCACGCGCGTTGCTCATGTACGTACGACCCGAAACGTTTTTGCCGGCCTTGCTCGACGGTGCGATGAGCGATATTACCAGCCAAGCAGAAGCACGCCTTCAACGCCTGCAACGAAGGGGATGGCTGATTGGACTAACGCTTTCGGATCTGTCGCCAGGGGAGTGCGTCGCGATGAGCTGGCTAACGGAAATGGTTTCTCTAGCGGACGCGGCCAGGTGGTCACCAGAAAAAACACTCTGGCTTGACTTTGATGATTTCCTGATGAAGCCTGAGTTGCATTTGCAAGCATCCTTTGAACACTTCGGAATCCATACCGACGTCGCATCGCTACTCGCCGGACCCATGATGCAACGCTACGCCAAGAAGCCAGAAGTAAACTACGATGCTTCGTTCCGATCTAAGTTGCTAGTGCAATCGCAACAGAAATTTAGCGACGAGATCTCCCGCGGTTTGGCATGGCTAGAATTCGCCGAGCCAGCCAAGATTAGAAAAGGATTAGAAGTATCGTAATGGCATAACATGTGGCCAATGTCGCTGCTGCGACTCGGCAATGCAGTACGGAAAATAAGTGGCATAGGCTTCCAGCCTGTGGACGTCAAATCACAGGCTGGAAGCCTATGCCACCATGAAGAACCGACAGTAATTTCCCGCTCTAGCGCTCTAGTTCTCGACCGGTTTCAACTGCCTTCGGCCAAAGTAGACTCCGCAAAAAGCCATCGCGATCGGAACGACGACCGAAATCACAATACTCGACAACATCAGCAATTGCGCCCAATTGATGTGCGCACCCGTAATAACGGTGTAGACGTTCTTAGTCATGTACACTCCGACCACTGCTAAATAACCCGCCGCATCGGCCGCCGCTAGCAAAAAGGCAGCCGTGGCTACCGTCTCTATGCTGGCCAGCAAACGATCGATCAAGACACTTTGATAGGGTACGATAGCGATATAGAGTCCGATCCCATTGATAACAAAAAAGGCCCTGGGGCTGATCGTGCCCTGGTAGATTAAAAGGGTCGATACTCCCGTCAAGACCGCACCCACCGCGATGATGACCATATTCGCAACCACAGCCCGCCGATTGCTCTTGAAGAACGATAACCCAAACAAAATGAGTATCACCATGCAGCCAACTATCGTTTCAATTTGAGCAAAATCAGACGCCTTCATTTGATAACCCAAATCCGCCAAAATCAAATCCATGAAATCGTCGCGAAGAGACCGGTAGGTCATTAAGCAAACGTAGGCACCAATCAATGCCACGACACCCCAGGGGAATTGACAAAAAAAGCGAATGCGATCTTGGCGATTCATTGGAGCCCGCGCCGTGCGCAAAGCGATATCCTCCGCGTTCGGTGGTGGCAATAAATACAACATGCCCACCGACAGTAACAACAGCGGTACGAACAGAAGCCCGGTCACCGCTGGCATCCAAAAGGGATCGACATGCCAGGTTTGAATCGTCCACAGGCCAGCGGATTTGACCCAACCGGAAGCGAACACAACGCTGATGCTCATCGCCAATCCAAGAAACTCTGTTACCTTTCGGCCTTCTAGGATTCCAAACAGCATGGACCATACCATCCCCAAGGGCAAACCGTTAAAAAAGAGCCAGATCAGGTTGTAAGGTGCTGGAGTGACTGCAAACAAAACGAGCATCAGCCAGGAAAACAATATCAAGGCTAGAACATAAATCGCACGCCGCGAAAAAGGAGCTTCCGAAGCGAATTTCACACCAAGGAATTTCGAACACATGTAGCCCAACAATTGTGAAATCAACGCAATCGCTTTGTAGTCAAACGCTGTTCCAAATAAACTGAATGCCTGGATGCCTTCATAGCTGTTGGCGGCCAATGGTTTGCGAAACGCGTACATGCTCAGATAGGCCGCAAAAGCTGCAAACATTGCGAACAGCACCACGATCCACTGCGGCCGGTTTTCGATCCAAAGGCTAATTCGCGACGGCGCAATTGATTGGGTCATGTTTTCTGTTTCGGGTTATGTTTATTCGGACAGCAGAGAGTAATTTATCAGCCAGAGGGTAGCAGGCGTTTGCTGTAGCATCGCCCCCTGGGCCGTGCTGTGAAGCATTTTCGACAGCGAAAATG
>JANLUJ010000366.1:0-4636 GCA_031363425.1 Pirellula sp. | reverse complement strand
CTTCCAGATTGCCAAGAGCCTGACCATGAGCAGCGGGACGAGCATCCTTCTCAGCGGAGGCGCCCTTTCGAAGAACGTCTTCTGGCAAGTTGGAGGTAGCGTAACCCTCGGCACTACGGCCCATCTGGAAGGGGTCGTACTGTCCCAGACGTCGATTCGCCTGGGCACGGGAGCTTCGGTCGATGGCAGGCCCGATAGTCTAGCCATCATTTGAACGGACTCAATTCCCTGCAAGCCAAGGATGTAACAATCGTCTTCCGGCAGATATCCGATTTTGTCTCGGATCGATTTGACTTGCGTTGGCCAAGGTTGCCCGAGAACGGTACCGGATCCGGTATCTACCGTGACCAACCCGAGCATGGCCTTGATGAAAGTGCTTTTTCCCGAACCGTTGGGTCCGAGTAAGCCGGTCACACCCGTCGGTACAACGATGTCGACATCCTTCAATGCGAAATTGCCGGCATACTGTTTAGTCAATCCGGTAATATCGATGACAGTGGACAAGTTGGTGGGAGTTTCATTCGAACAGTAGGTAACATGCGGTCGGAACTTCAACCGGCAACTTGCTAAGTTTAACTACCAATTCGAGAGAATTTCCAAAAGCTTGGAGAAAATTTGTCTCCGGCCACATGTTTAACCCGCGCAGCGGCGTGGTAGACGAGTCACAATAGTGTGCCAAGCGGCAAGGTGGGCTACATGAGGCTAGGCGGCGTGGCAAGACTAGAATATCGATGCCAATTCCCTGCTGCCCGCGATCGAGGCTTGAGGGCCTCGATCGGTTAAACATAAGTCCCTGTAGCCCGCGATCGAGGCTTGAGGGCCTCGATCGGTTAAACATAATTCCCTGTTGCCCGCGATCGAGGCTTGAGGCCTCGTTCAAGCTTACTATTCTCGTCTTTTCGCTGCCTCATCGTTCCTTTTGGCAGCGTCTTCGTTCCTACGTGCTGATTCAGCGTTTCGTTTGGCGACAAACTCAAGCTGCTGCCGAAGGGCTTCCGACTCAGCTCGCATCGCCTCAAGCTTTCCTCTAAGCGCGTCAATATCCCCTTCTTTTTCACGGAACTGCTCCAATAGTTTTTGCTTTCCTTCAAGAGATTTCTGAAGCCCCGACAGGTCAGGAAGCTTACTATCCAGGTTGCTTCGAAGCGCTCGCAACCCGCTTTCCCTTTCGCTGGCAGATCTGACTCGTTCCATCGCCTTTCTTTGTACAGCTGCGACATCTGGAATACGAACTTCTTGATACCGCCGAGAAGCTTCGGTCGCGGTTCTTTCCGCCTGCCTCTTGGCATCTTCTGCCTGCTTCCGGGCCTCTTCTGCTTGTTTCCGGGCTTGTTCAGCCTGTTTCCGGGCTTGTAGCAATTGTTCGCGGGCTCGTGGATCGACGTTGAGGTGTCCGTCGGTCGCCATCTTCATCGCGGTCTCTAACTCCCTTGGAAACTCGGTGGGAAATTCCATTGGGAATTCGGTGGGGAACTCAAAACCAAATGCCCGACCGAAAAAATGCTTGGCACGATCTGTTTTGCCGAGTCCGTCGAAATCGATCGCGGGCTCATGGTCCCAACTAAGTTCGTCTTTATCTCCCAGCAGCTCGCCAAGCCTTCGTTGCACGATTTGATCTTCCAAGTTTGTTCGACGGTCCAATTGTGCTTCGATTGCCTCAAGCTTTTCTTTCATTGCGGCGATACGAGTTCGCTGCGATTCAGTCCTTTTGCGAAAGACTTCGGTCAATGCGTCCTTGAGCGCATTGCGTTTTTCTTCTTTCGCCTCGTCCGTTGCTTCCTGGGCTTCGACGATCAATTTTTCTATCCCACCGTCACCCTCATCGTCGTCGCTTTCCATTCCTAACTCGGCGTCGTCCGCACCGTCCGGCGATTCGGCATCATCATCATCACCGTCTGTGCGAACCATAATAGCCCCAGCTCCCTCAGTAGGATGCGAGGTCATCTTCATGCCGCTAGCGACGGCAATTGTCCCAGCTCCCAAAAGACAGCAGGTTATTGCACGTTCAAAAAGGCTTAATTTCATCGTCGTCTCCTAAAGTGTTATCGTTTACTTAAATGGTTCAAAACCGACACTGGAAAGCTCGAGCAGCCAGAAGTCCAATTCAAGGTCTATGGACCCGTTCCAATCCGTTGAGTCTTGTTCGCTGACCTCTCGGCTTTTCCGAATTGCTTCAATCAGCTGTAGCATGGCCCCCTGGGCCGTGTCCATTTGCGGTAGCATTGCCCCCTGGGCCGTGTCTATCTCCGGCCCAGCGCCAAAGCGATCAAGCTCGGACGGCTGCAGGTCGAGGTGCTCTGCAGCTCCCTCTACACTGTTTGAAGACTGCAATTGTTGTGAGGACGGCGAAGGTACGATTGCAGGCATCCAATTGACTATTGCCATCGCCACCAATCCAATGGTTAGTAGGATAGCGCTGGCTTGTGCAATCGGTCGTAGCCAATCCGACTTGGTTACTTTGAAGCCGCGAGGGAGTGTTCCTGTTGATGGATTTTGAACGTGCTGCAAGCAGCATCGGATCAATTGGCTTGCGTCGACCGCCGTCGAAACTCGATCTTTCGGGTGCTTCGCATGGAATCGTTCGATCAGTTGGTTTACCCAGAAAGGCAAATTGTCTTGAATTTCATAGATCGGCCTCGCTCGTTCGTAACTTACTTTTTGCATGATCGCGACGGCGTTTTCAGTTCGAAAAGGGGGCCTGCCTGCGAGCATTGCATACATCACGCTTCCAAGACTATACAGATCGCTTCGATGGTCAATCTTTTCGCCACGTGATTGTTCCGGGGACATGTACTGTGGAGTGCCAGCAAGATGACCGCTGGCCGTAATACTGGCGTCGTCTAAGGCTCGAGCCAATCCAAAATCGGTGATCAATACTCGCTGCCAACGTGCCTCAAGCAGAATATTTGCCGGCTTGATATCGCGATGGACTAGAGCATGCGAATGCGCGGCTTCAAGTCCCTCAGCAATCTGCAACGCAATTCGTAACGATTCCTCCAGCGATAGCGGTCCGTCTTTATCGAGTTTGTCTTGAAGCGAACCACCCGATACATACCCCATGACGATGTACGGTTGCGAATGATCATCGGCCACATCATGAATCGGCACGACATTTGGATGTGAAATACTTGCAACGGACTGAGCTTCTCGCGCAAATCGAACTCTGGCAGCGCCACTCGATGCCAGATGCGGATGCAAGACCTTGATCGCGACAACACGCGAGAGACGCTTGTCCCATGCCTTGAGCACTGTCCCCATTCCACCGTAGCCGATGACTTCGCGTATGGTATAGTCGCCCAACTCTCCCAACGCTCCAGCCTCTTGCGATGGCTTCAGTCCTGAGATCACGACCAGTGGAGAGGTTTTAGCGTCATCGCGACGCTTTGTTTCGTTGTCTTGCGTGAATGAAAAGTCTTCGTCGCGTTTGTCTTTCGCATTGAAGATACCGGATTCGGATTCGATCAATCGCAATGTCGACGACGACCCCTTCCACCAGGACGCGTCCGCGCAAAGCGATTCGAATTTCTCTCGACAGCTTTCGCAAACCTCTAGATGCGAAGTCAACTCGTGTGCCTCCATGGCGGGCAAATCATTCTCGACCAAGCGATTCCAGTTTCTTCTTTCATTCGAGCAAATCTTTGCGACCATTTTCGTTATTCCTCAGCACATTCGCGAGACTCAACTTCTCGCCTAAGAGTCGCCATAATACGTCCTCGCGACACATACAATGCACCCGCTGTCATCCCCAATTCCTTGGCCACGATTTCAACATTTTCGCCATCGACAACCGTCCTCCAGAACGCACCAAACGTTGCCGCGGAAACTCTCGATGCTACACGCAGGGCAGCCCATTGCAGTACTTGTCGCTGATACTCGCGATCCCACTGCTCCTGAAGCATCTGCTTGGTCGAGTTTCGATCCGTCAGCATTCCGATGTCGCGAAGCGACTCAATTCCTTGAGGGATTGTTTTTCGGGTTAAGTAGTTGATGGCCGAATTGCGTGCAATTTTGGCGAGCCAACCACGAAATGCGAATGCATGGTCACGCGGCTCGTATTTCTCAATTCCCCGATAAATGGCTATCCAAATCTCTTGGACGACATCCTGTCGGTCACTAGTCGGCAAGCCAGCAGAAACCACCATGCGTGTCAAAACAGGCTGATAGATTTCATGAAACTCTGCCCAAGCCGTCTCGTCCTGCCCGTTCTGAAGCCGCTTGAGCAGGCTCAGTCGTGTTTCAGGAAAATCGGTCATGGGTCAATCTCAAGCTAAAATGCTGGGGTTTTTGTCACTCAAACCTAAGAACACATTATGGTCGAGCAATCTAACAGGAAAAAAGAGAATTCGGCAAAGTTAACTAGTCGTTCATCAGTGCCCGCCAATGGAATTCAGAAAACCGCAGGCGTGTCCTGCTGGATTGTTCTGCTTCAATACCGCAGGCTTGTCCTGCTGGATTGTTCTGCTTCCAAGCTACCAGCACGCGTCAACCCAGGCAACGCAAGAAATCTAAACCACGAAAAACACGGAACACACGGAAGTTAAGGGCGAGGTACAAGCGCACCATACGTTCGTGTTCGACCTTGGTTAGTGCCCCAAAGGGACACTCGCTCGAAGCACGTCGCTGAGCGACCCAAGAG
>JANLUJ010000308.1:0-15556 GCA_031363425.1 Pirellula sp. | reverse complement strand
GGTAAGCAGTGCACGTTCCTCGAGCGACTCAAAGATGGGGCGGCGTTTTCTATGCGGATTAGCGAGTCTTTCGTTTTGCCCATTGAGGTAAGGAGTCTTTTTCGATTTACGCACAATCAAGTCTTTCATTATGTCCACGAGGAGTACACTTAAGAATGTCGGAAAACGAATGCGTTCTTTATCGGTTGGGACGCAGATCCCAATCTTTTTGCAATTTGGCTATATCCGCAGCGTGCAAGATAGAAAACCTTGGATTTACGTCGATGATCTTTTGCAAAAGCTTTTTGGCGATTTCAACTTCGCCAATCGATTGGTGAATCTTCGTAGCGTGGTAAAGGCACATCAAGTCATTCGACCCATGTTCCAATGCCACAATCGATATCGCTTTTGCTTCTTTCAATCGCTGGTTTTTGAAAAGTATCCATGCGTGCGAGTCGCAGGTTTGAAGGTCTTGTCTTTGATTTCGGTCAGTCAAAATAAGTTCAATCGCTTCTTCCAAGTGACGGTCATGATCAGCGAAAAACGTAGCAGCCTCTCGGGCATGTGCAACCTTTGCTACCACAGCCTCTTCACGAATCAACCGTTCCGCCTGACCCCATAATTCCGTTGCAATGTCGGTCTCACCTTGGAAGTAAAAAACGTCGCCTAACATTGCAAGCGATGGCGGACTCGGATGCTGGTTGACGACCTGTTGGATTAGATTGAGGGCTTTGCGCGAATGCCCTTTTGCAAAAGAAATCTTCGCGAAAAGGATATTAGACCGCTCGTCGTTGGGGTTTTCGTCTATGACCTTCTGGACTAGTTTTTCTGCTTGCTCAAGATTGCCAGCGTCAAACTCTAGTCCTGCCAGTCTCCATTGGTACCAATGCCATTCAGACTGGTCGGCGCTGCCGAGATGAATGACGCGGAGGGCGGACTCCATTAGTTCGATGGCCTTTTTTCGGTCATTCTTCAATTCTGCGAGTCGAGCCATTCTCGCGACGACGGGTGGCGAGTCTTCCAAAAGCGCAAGACGATCCAGAGTGGATTTGGCGCTAGCGAGGTCTCCCATATCCAGATGACAGTCCGCGATCAGAGCGAGGTCGGCAGGGCTCTGCGCTTCGGACGAAATCGATTTTACTAAAAGTCCGAGCGCATCTGCGAATTGGTGTTGAGCCATCATTGCGCGTGCCATTCCTTGAATCGCTGGCTTGTAATCTGCTTTGATTTTCAATGAGTCAGCAAGCGCATCCATTGCCAACTTGTGAGCGGGTAAGTAATCGTCCTCAATTGCTTGTCGAAGGTAAAGTTCCCCCAATATCGCTCGGCTTGCATAGTCATTGAGTTCTTGGCCTACGCGACTTACAAACAGGTCAATAGCTTTTTGAGTGGGTAGTCTTTCACCAAGCGCCGTGGAGCCATTGAATATTGGCTTCGCGTCATCCAATTGCCAATCAAAATCAGCAAACGAAAGTTCATATGGACCTTTGTTTGAAAGCGATTTTTGATTTGCAGACTTAGAACTAGAAGACGATTCCTGTGCAAGTGTGATTTGGCATTGCAGGGAGCACGCGAGTCCCGACATTGCCAACGCACACAACAAATGCGAGTGGTATTTCATGCTGAATTGAGACCTAATTCATTTGGAGTTAAAGAAGAACAGCTTGCGATTTGTCTAAATGTTTTTTGGGATAGAGTCGCAAGACGCAGAGCTGCGGTTCACTCGCAATGAGGTTCGGCGGCGCTAGCGATGGCGACTCAGTCCCATCCGGATGACTGGACTGGACAGATCACATGGGTATCAATTCGGGGCAGCCAAGAATGGAAACTGAGACGGAAACGACTTGTCGTTTGCGTTTACTCGATCGCCCGTTACAGCACCGTTGGTCAGCAGCGACAACTCTGCGTCGATAACATCATTCGCCGGCTGCCTTCCATTCAGAAATCCATTGGAACTGGAAGTGTCGAGTGTCAGAATATCTGGCAAGAGCACGGACGCAAGTGAGGCAGCCCGATCGGGTGAGTTACCAAGTCCGAGCAGCGAAGCGCGAACAGCGTCACCGTAATTTGCAGCATCGAATACCGGTTGTGTAGCATTAAATTGATTCTTTAACGCGGAAGGGAGCAAGACTGTATTGATTGCGGGGCGACCCTTCCGATCAAATTGACGTCCTTGAATTATAGTACTGGCCCAAACGCCAATGTTGTTGGTACCAAAGGTACTTCGAGGCACTTCGATAGCGATAGCGGTTACATTCGCCCCCGCGAAAAAGTCTTTTCCTGTGAAGTTCAAACCGTTGTTGAACCCATTCAAGTCAAAGAAAAACGGGTCTTCGAACAGTCCTACAGTTACGCTTCCGCCTCCCCGAAGAGGAGTCACTAGTCCCGTTTGGCCGGTGCCTAGGGCTCCAATGTTTCCTTGCGTCACGACAAAGCGTTGAACACCCCGACGGGCTGCCGAAAAATAGAATCGAAAAACATGTTCAGCCGTTCCATTCCCGTTGGTGTCGACATTAAATTCGTATACTCCGGCTGGATTAAATGTCGTTCCGCTCAATACGCCTGCAAGCGGATTAAGAGTCATGATGAAAACGACATTCGAGGGGTTGGTCGGCGATTGAAATGCGTAGAGGTCATTGATATCGAGCGACCCATCCACTCGCACCGATGGCGAATCCAGATGGTCGGCTCCGGAGAGCGAATTGGCTACGATAAGTCCGATGATTGCGAGCCCACAGAACCACCTCTCGACATTCCATGATTTTGACATTTGCATTTGCTCCCTGTTAGATTCAATAATAAAAATTGACAACGACGACAGTACGAGCGAATCTGCGACCGCGGATGTTGGATTCTTGCGGATTTCCTGGCTATTACGACGTGAATTTGCGTTCGTGAACTATTTGCAAAAAAATACACGGTTTCTTCAATCCGCGACTGAGACTTCTCTCGTACTATTGGGTTGCTGTCGTGCCAATATTCGATGCGCCTTGGAAAATGTTATGGATTTTGGAATTGCTACGGTGTTTTCTAGACGCAATCAATATGGTTGGTTGGTCGCGAGTTTCCTCTTTGGCATAACCTGCTGGTTGACCTTCATTGTTTTCTCTCGGGAGAATGCGGTTAAAGATGATCTAGGAAAAAGTGGCGGCCAAAGCCAAATAGAGGAAGAAGTCGACGCAAGCATTCCGCGGCCTACACTCAGCCCTGCAGATGTCGTAACACTCCAAGTAAATTCGATTCGTGACGCCATGGTCGATATCACAAAGCTGAAGGTTTGTTACAGTCTCGCTTCGCCGGAGAATCGAAAGCACACCGGACCCTTTCGTAGATTTGCAGAAATTGTAATGCTTCCTCCATATGACCGTTTGGCAAAGTGTGTCGACTGGCAAGTTGGAGGTGCGGTAATCGAAAACGACCTTGCAGCAGTATTGGTTTCAACCATTTCCCAGGATGGTGGAGTCTCGGGATTCCGATTCATTCTGCAGCGGCATGGACCTTCTACGCGAAATTGCTGGTTGACCGAGGGCGTACAGTTTCTCGCTGAAGAATCGATGGATGGACGACGAGGCGATGAAAATGAATCGGATCGCAAACTTGAGTGAAAAAGAGATGATGCTGCCTCCTCAGTTTAAACAGCGGTCGGATACAGAACTCGTTCAATTGATTTGCAATGGCGACGAATTGGCTCTCGACTTGGTTGTCCGGATTTATGGAGGGCAAGTGAACGCTTTGTGCAAAAGGATCTGCAGTGACGAGTTGGAAGCGAGTGGAGTGGTCTCGGAAGTCTTTTGGGAACTCTGGCGAAATGCAAGCCAGTTTCAACCGGATCGAGGAACCTTACGTAGCTATTTGTTAACGATGGCCAGAAGTCGAGCCCTCGATCGTTATCGTTCGGTATCATCGCTACAACGAAAACAACACAAGTTTATGGAGTGGGCGGCAGACCGTATTGCGGAATTTACCTCGAGCGAGTCACCCGACACGCAACCCCTCAATGTAGAAAAAACCAAAGAAGTTCATTCAGCCCTGGATAAATTGCCTGAATTGCAACGGCAGACTTTACTACTTGCATTTTTTGATGGGTTATCGCATCGCGAAGTGTCCCAACATTTAGGTGTGCCTCTCGGAAGCGTCAAAACCCATATTCGCAATGGACTGCTGAAGCTACGACATTTACTCGCTTCGCTGCGAGAACCACAGGAGTATTCATGAATTGCGACCAAGTAAGAGAATCGCTGGTTGAGTATTTACTCGACGAAGTCAGCGCCGAAACGAAATCCGCAATCGACTTGCACTTGCGTCAAGGTTGCCCAAGTTGCCTTTCCAATTCGCGAGAAATCGCTGAGGGGATCGACGTGATTTTTTACGCCCTTCCAGACGATGCGCTTACGATAGAGCAACGAGAAGCGATTCTTGCCGGAGCGATAAACCCAACGACGCACTTGCGCATACATGCAGACAATTCGCCTGCAGTGGTAATCGATGCAGAAACGCCAACATGGACTCGAGTGTTCCAGCACTTGCTCGTTTTTGCGGCGGGACTTTTCTTAATGCTATACATTACTTCGCTAAAGAAAGTGGATAATTCCAAATGGGCTGTTGCGAAAGGGAATTCGAACCTAACGTCCGATTCATTTGCAGTTGACCCATCAACGATTCCAAAAGGCTCGGAGATGGCAGAGGAGAGGTATGCAAAATCGCTATTGGTTTCGATGAATCGAGCAAATGTCAGTAGCATGATAGAGGGTCACATTCTCTGGGATGCACTCAATCACGAAGTGCACTTCTTTGGAAGCGGAATTGCAGTTCCACCTAGCGGAATGAACTATGTGCTCTGGCTGATGGACGGTGAAAACCATGTATTGGCAAACCACCAGTTGAGCGTTGACTCTACGGGTCGGTGTAGAGCAACTGCGACTAGTCACATGAGTAACGTTCGCTTTGTCTACATCACATTGGAATCAACGCTTGCACGCTTTGACCGACCCTCTGACCGTATTGAGTTGAGCCTAGACTCGATTCGATTCGATTCGAGCTCACTCTAGGCGAGCAATTTGTTAGGCGACCGGCAGACTGAAAAGTACCAGTAGCACGACGCGCGAGCTAGTGAATTGGAAGCTGGAATCACTAGCCTGCGCGCTTTGAAGTTGCACTGTTTTAGGTCCGTAGGACCGTCAGATCTTAGCCAGGGTTGTAAAACCTCATCTTTACCCACAACTTTTTCCCTTCCGTCGTGCTCGTGCTCAATGAAATGGTGCTCGTGCTCGTAATCGAATCGTTTTTGCGATCGAGCACGAGCACGTCGAGCCTTCGGCTCTAAGGAATGTGTAACTTCAATACTTGCGCGTCGTGCTAGGTAGGGGTTAATCCTGCCGGTCGCCTTAGGCCTCAAAACCAAAGAGAAACGTCAATGCGCCTGAACAACACGTCCAACAGGAAAATGCATAAGGCTGAAATCAAGAGATAGGACCAAAGGGGAATCACGGTCTGAGCGACTCGAACGCTGCGAGCAAGTAGATCCTTCACGGTTGGACAATACAAGCCACCAGATACCTCGGCGACTTTTTTCATCAAGTTTTCGTCTGCTTGGCCCAATCGCAATTCGTCCGGATAACCAACCACGATACTTCGCGTCTGCCGAAAGGTAGGGACGTTGCCAACGCTTTGGGAAAGTTCCAGGTGATAAGCCCCAGTCATTTCTGTCGCAATATCTGCTTGATAGCGGCCCGGAGCAATCTGTTCTAAAGAAACAATCGATCGCTCTAGACGGGGTGCGATGACCGTCATCTTTGTTGTAGCTTGATTGATGAATTTTCCCGAGGGGTCTACAGAATCGACGATGATGCGAGAAAGATTTCCTTGCCGCTGGACTTCGACAAACACGCCTTTGGACTCACTCTTGCGCATGCAGTGCCTTATGACTTGTGCCCAGAACGGCCCGAAGCTGGGCCAGGTCAACCATTCGGCCGCCCACTGACTCTTGGCATCTGAGGTAAACGCTGCCGTCATACCGAGCCCATACCGCCACCATACCAGGACAGGGTCTCCCGCTTCACTTGCTAAGATAAACTCACTAGTTGGTTTTGGTTTAGTAATCACATATCCCAACAAGAATGGCGCAGTTTCAAGGTCGATTCCTGCCAGCACCTGCGTCGGGCGAACCAGCATCGGCACAAAAGGGAGTTCATTGATGGCCGACTTGGACGCCTCCACCGTCTCTTTCGCTAAAATCTGAGGTATGCTATTCGCTTCCTCGAATAGGTAAAAGCGACCGCTTCCCGATTCTGCCAATCGCTTCAATAATTCTTGGTCCGCCCCGTCGCCAACGGCCACACTACTCAATGTGATTCTGGCCGCCACCATGTCCCCTGCAATACCATCAAAGTCACCTGGCTCGCTGTGTCCGTCCGTAAGCAAGATGACGTGCTTCAGTTTCGCGCTGGCCCCTACGAGCGCTTCATAAGCATCCGAAAGGCCAGGGTAGATGCTGGTGCCACCGCTGGCTTCAATCGTACTAATCCGATCGATGATATATCCTTTGTCGGCAGCCGAGTGTAGTTCGCTAACCCAATAACTCTGGCCATCAAATGCGATGACTCCAAGTTGATCTTTCGGGCCAAGCAACTCGGCCGCCCCTTTGGCTGCGTCCTTGGCCATCTCCATCTTTTCGCCTCCCATCGAGCCAGATTTGTCGATAACCAAAACCATAGCCAAACTGGGCTTCTCCTTCTCTTTGTCGAAATTGCTGCGAACTGGCAGAATTTCCTCGAGAGTGGTTTTGTAGTATCCGCCCAAACCAAACGATTGGTCTCCTCCGATCATGACCAATCCCCCACCTAGGTCCTCAACGTAGGTTCGAAGTATCTCCATCTGCTGCAACGTCATCGAAGTCGCGGGGATATTGGACAGAACCAAACAATCGAACTTTTGAAGTTCGGACAGTGTTCGCGGCAATCCTTCCGCCGGTCGGACTTGAACGATGAGGTCCTGCTCTTCAAGCGCCCATCGCAATTGACTCGTCTCCTGCACATTCGAATCCACGATCAGGACACTCGGCTTACCGGCCGCAAAAACAACCGCGGATGCAGCGTTGTTGTCGAGCAACGTATCCTTGAAACCTCGTACTCGAATCACATAATCGGTTTGGCTTTCCTGCTCGATGGATTGTCGAAATCGAAATCGATTCTCACCTTCACGAATTCTGATCGGCTTTTCCGCGTTGCTAACGAGGATATCGCCCCGGAAAACATCGAGGAATCCTTCGTCCTCGTGGTTCGACGAAATGATCGCTTCCACATAGAACGGCTCGCCTTGGCGAACTTCCGCCGGAGCGACAGCCTCTGCCACTTGCACTTCCGGTTCCGTTCGAACCGGCAACGCGATGACGCTTATCGGCATTTTGCATGCGGCGGCTGCTTGGATCGCATCCCCCACCGTTTGTCGACCGTCCGTCAACATTACGATCTGAGGAACAAGACCTGGCGGCGCAGCAGCGGCAGCCGTCTGAATCGCTGCTGCGAGGTCGGTACCACGTTGTTCCTTCGCATCAGGTGCAACCAACTGTTCATAGCGAGACACTATGGACATCGGATTGGCGGCGATTTGCAAAAAAACGACTTGGCTATCGCCGCGATTCGCTTCAATTTCAGCTGCAAAATCGTCTACCTGTTTTTGTGACTTGGTGTCGATACTCAAGGATCGATCGATCGCGACAGCAATATACTGCTGCGAAGTCGGTGAAAGGAGGGACAGACCTGCAATCGCAAAAATCAGTAACAGCAAGATGATGGTTCGAAAGAATAATGAACACCTGCGTTGCCACTTGGGGAAATCGCTGAGAGTCCGAAAATAATACCATGCAATCGGTAAGAGCAACAACAGAAACCAAAGCGTCCACGGTTGCGTGATCTCAAGTGACCAACCAGTCGGAGGGTTTGATGTCTTCATCAACCGACCACCCGTCTTTGGTATAGCCACCATTCGGTCGTTGCAAGTAGCAATCCTAGCAAAGCCAAGTAAAACCAAATAGCTCGGCCGCCGAGAGATACCACCGAGAGTGAATCGGCTGTCAGCAGCGTACCTCGCGGTTTTAAATCGCTCTCACTTCGGTTAGCCAAGTTGGAAGCAAAGGTCCATCGGTAGTCAACTTGGTCCATCTTGGCATCCGCCTTATCCCGTCCTGTGCTATCGACGGTCCATAGTCCGCACTCCAATATGGGACCTATGATTACGAAGTCGCCCTGCGCACTTACCGCCGAGCTCCTGCCGGACGGACTACGTACGCGCAAATCCAGCGGAGTCTGCTGCGCTGTTGTCGGCTCAACCGCCACCGCCCGCTCATTGGAAATGTCGTCGTTGTTCGTCTCGCCAGCCACAACCTCGTTCGATTCAACAATAACCGCATCGGCCTTTACAGTTGTTATCTCCGATTCCTTCGCTGGGACCGCGAAGTGCGCTAACGATCCAGTCGGCACAGCGGGCTGCAATTGTCCCTCGTTTCCTTGAAACCACTCGATCGCATTTTTGACTAGAACTGGAAAAGCGATTCTCAATGGCAAATCGCTTTGCTCGAGATTGCACGTAAGGATCCAAAGATCACCAAAGGGCCTCTTCAGCCTTGCAAGCATCGGCGAGTCCAGTGGATCTAGGATCAACGCTTCGACCGGTCGTGTAAAGGTCAATTGTTTTGCACCGGGAAAAAGCACGTTGTCCAATCGAATATGTTGTGTCAGCGGTGAGTCCTTTTCAACGCGAGCGACGAGGGGTTGCTCCAGTTTTTCGCCAACGGTCCAAAGGTCGGTGTGGTTCTGAGGGTCAACCACGAGTACGCGTCCTCGCGGAACGATGGCCGGAATCTTCCGATCGATTACTAGCAAGCCCCGCGCCGGCGCAGCGTCCGGTGCTGTTTCCACGATGGTTAACTCGACCAAAGGCATCGACTCGAGCACGCTTTTTAGAAACAGGCTTCCTGAAGTTACCAAAGTAATTGGCAGCGGCGCTCGTTGCGGCAATATGGATATTGCCGAATTATCCATGCTTAGAGCGTCCTTCAAATCTAGCTTAGCCACCAATCGCCCTCCGGTTGAGGATGTATGATCCAAGATGCGTGTTTGGCTCTCGCCCGCTTTCAGTGATAAAGGAACCACATCGACCAGACTATCCTCAAGAGTTATCTCAAGCTTTGTTTTCACTTCTTCCAAGCCGCTGTTGGTGACTTCGATGAGAACTTGATAGCCAACCGAATCCACTACGCTGCGACGAACTTGGTAGCGAGTGATGGCCGTATTCGACTGGGTCGTTCCAACACCGTAGATCTTCACAAGCGGATTGTTTTGAATGGATTCGAAATCCTCAAAGCATCCGTCGGTCAGAACAATGATCTCGGACTTTTCAGTTCGATCCTTTAGTAGCCTGTCGGCTGTCGCGATAGCTGAAAGGAGAGCCGACGGTGCGTCTGTCTCGGGACAAGCCTCAATACCATCAATGAGCAACCTGGAGTGGTTTGTAAACCCAATATGCACCATGGCTTGACCGCCAGCCGAAACCAAAGACATCTCGTCGCCCTGACGCAATGAACGGGCAAGACCCTTGGCGATTTCCTTCGAAGAATGCAATCGAGTCTTTCCACTGGCTTCTATCGCACTCATGCTAGCCGAGTTGTCCAAAACGAGAACGATCCGCCTTTGTGTATTTTTCTGCCAACTCCAAAGCGGATCGATGATCGCACCAACCAGAAGCAGAACGAAGGCCAATTGCAGCAGGAGTGAAAGCCAATGTCGCAACTGCTGCCACCAAGCCCTCGGTTTCTTTTCGTCAAAGAGCTGGTTCCAGAATAAAAGCGTTGAGACGGGGCGTCGTCGTAACCGCACCCTGATTATGTAGATCAAGACAATTGGAATGGTGAGCGCTGCCCACCAAGCAAGCATCGGATTGGCAATCTCTAACATGGGCGATTTTTCTAGCTCTGGATTCCGGAAGCTCGCATCATGCGCATGATCAACTCATCGAACGGTAAGTCGGTGGTAGATCGCGTGCATGAAAGAGAATAGGTTTTGCAATATGTTTCGATGGAGGTGAGGAACTCCGCAAAGAGTTGACGGTACTGTTTCAACTTCCGTTCTGTGACTGTAATCTTCCTGCGTTGGCCTGTCTCCATTTCGTCCAACTCAATATCACCTAGGAACGTTGGGTTAGCTTCTTCGACCGTATGGATTTGGATAACATGGGGCTCGAATCGCCGGTGCCGCAATAAATCAACGCCAGCCCGAAAGCCGACTTGATCGTAAAGATCGCTGATGATCACCACTAGGCCTGTTCTTTGTGCACGATTGACAAGTGACTTCGCAACGGTCGCAAGATCCGTAGCCGTCCCACCCGTTTTTATGTTTTCCAAGAACTTGAGGATGCTCAAAACCCTGTCTTTACCTCGCGTCAAAGGGAGCACGTCCAGCGGCCTATCGGCATACGCCAAAATGCTAACGCGATCAAGATCAGCAAGAGCGATGTAGGCCAATGCAGCCCCAACACGTCGGGCATAGTCAAACTTGTTCGGTGAACCAGAGTCCATGCTCTTGGACGCGTCGAGCAAAATGTAAACGTGGAGGTCTTCTTCCTCCTGAAATCGTTTCAACAGCAGATCGCCAAATTTAGCGTAGACATTCCAGTCAAGATATCGCAGGTCATCTCCGGGCGTATACTCGCGATGGTCGGCAAACTCGATTCCGCCACCGAGCTGCTTGGTCCGACGCTGAGCCAACAATCGCCCGCGAAACACGCGACGTGAAACCAAAGAAAGGTATTCAAGCTTTTTCAAAAAATCGGAGTCGAATAGGCTCATGCGGCTTTCAGTTTCCCAATGTTGCGTAGAATATCGGTTATAACATCATCCGTCTTAATGTCTTCCGCCTGTCCTTCGAAATTGAGAAGCACTCGATGTCTCAAGCAATTAATGGCGACCGAATCGATATCGTTGCGCGAGACGTGATATCGGTAGTCGAGAATCGCATTGATTTTTGCTGACAAGATCAGGGACTGAGCTCCGCGTGGGCTGCTGCCAAATCGAACAAAACGCTTCGTCATCGAGGTCGCAAGCTCATGATCCGGGTGGGTTGCCATCACAATATGAATCGCATGCCTTCGCACTTCATCGCTGATAGGGATCCGTCGAGAAAGTGTGGACATTTCAAGGATGCGTGTCGGATCGAAGAGCGGCTGAGCCTCAGGCGTGCTCGATTCGGTAGTGCGATCCAAAATGGTCTCGATCTCTAAGGCCGTTGGAAATGGAACGATCAATTTGAATAGGAATCGGTCTAGCTGAGCCTCCGGCAACGGATAAGTCCCTTCCATTTCGAGCGGGTTTTGTGTCGCTAAAACGAAGAACATACGGTCCAATTTGTGAGTCATACCTGCTACCGTGACGCTACGCTCCTGCATCGCCTCCAACATTGCCGACTGAGTCTTGGGCGTCGCTCGATTGATTTCGTCGGCGAGAAGGACATTGGCGAATATTGGTCCGCGTTCGAATCGAAAATTCCTGCTGCCTCCCTCACCTTCCACCATAATGGTGGTTCCTACTAGATCGGCCGGCATCAGGTCTGGAGTGAATTGGATGCGAGAGAACTTGGCTTCTAGAGCGCTAGCAAGAGTTCGGACGAGAATCGTTTTGCCCAAGCCAGGAACCCCTTCGAGTAGTACGTGCCCACCTGCAACCAATGCCAGCAAAACACCATCTACGATAGGCTGCTGTCCGACGATGACCTTGCCAATTTCACTGCGAAGCGATTCAAAATCGACTCGAAATTGATCTAAAGCGTTCTTTAGCTCGGGCGCGATCTCTGGCATTCCAATCTCCGATAAATGTGGTGAAGAACGAACAGCGAAGAATGCGCCGTACAAAACTTAGACGAGCTTTCTTGTTGAAGTTCTAAATGCTATCGCGGGTAAAGTCAAATTTTCCAATCAACAATTGCGGCGAAACCTCAATCGCAGAATGTCCGCCGCTGCAACGAATAAACCAGGCGTCGATGAACCACAGAGACACGAGGATCACAGAGTGGTACCGCAGTTTATCTACCGATTCTCTGCGTGCCTCGTGCCTCTGCGGTTGAAAAGAACTAGTTGGATTGTGCAGTCGCAAACTTATGTGCCGATTCTCTGTGGGCGTGGGAAATGAGGAGATCGTTCTGTTAGATTATTGGCGTCGGATAGTTTGCGTGTCTTGTTCCCTTTGCGGTTGAGATGATCCAATGGAAGTGAGTGAAGACAGCCATTTGACCGGCATCGTGATTGGAGCTGCAATTGCAGTTCATCGACAACTAGGGCCGGAACTGAAGGAAATTGCCTACGAAGAAGCGCTATCGATTCGGCTTACTAAACTCGGCGTAATCAACCGCCGACAGGTTCCTTTGCCACTAGTATATAAAAATGTCCGACTTGACTGTGGGTATCGTCTAGACCTGCTGGTCGAAGAACGGCTTCCGTTGGAACTCAGAGTTGTAGAACAACTCCAAGGTATTCATGACGCGCAACTTTTGACCTACCTTCGAGTTGGAAAATTCCCGCTTGGCCAGTTGATGAACTTCAATGTCGCAGTTCTAAAAGAAGGAATCCGTCGACGGATAGAGACGCGAGCATGGCAAATTCCGCCGCCAATTGAAATCGCGCAATTTCGTGGAATGGATCGATTCGACGCAGTTTCTGCTTCGGTAATTATTGGCGCCATTGAAGTGCATCGCCAGCTTGGACCAGGGCTACTTGCAAGTACCTATGAGGAATGCCTCTGCTACGAGCTGAACCGCATTGGCCTGAACTATCAAAGAGCCAAAGTGATCCCTCTCATGGTGGATGGTGAGCCACTCAGCGTGGAAGCTGAGGTTCCACTCGTCGTGGGCAATGAATTGCCAGTCTTCTCTGCATGTGCTGAGTCGTTGACTCCACTTCACACCGCAACCGCAATTGCTCGACTACGGCAAGGCGGATGGAAACAAGGACTCATTCTGAATTTCCATGAAAATACAATGATACGGGGGGTAAAACGAGTCGTATTGTGAACGGCAAGTTGCGACAAGCCATTTAAGAACCACAGAGGCACGAGGAGCACAGAGCAGTTTCGAAAACCTATCTGCCGATTCTCTGCGTGCCTCGTGTCTCTGTGGTTCCAATCTATGCTCTATTCTTTGGAAATGACAAGCATTGCATTCTTGCGTCATTCAAACATTGGACAATTCGATCGGCGTCATCGCACATATCGATTGGAATATCGAGAGCCCATTTTGTCTTCCGAAGCACTAAGTGTATCTGCGTTTTGCCGCATCGGGTACTTTTGCCCACTTCCTTAATTTTTCTCCACGACGTGAGAAAGTCGCCACACAAATAGCCGTGCTCCCGGAACTCAATACGATCAAATCCTGCCAAAAAAAACCAATGCAGGCTTCTTGCAATGCTATAACCAAAAAAAACGGCAACGAGAAGCGAAAACCAAAAAGGAACTCCTCTTCCAGACATAAGTGAGGTCGCAAGACCGAGATTTAGAATGAGGCCAAAGATTGGCATCAATATTGAGCGTCGCACTTTCTGAATGGCCAAGACCAGCTTTCCTGCTCTAGCCTCGGCTCTTTTTCGGCGGCGGTATCCCACGAACAAACAGATGGCAAAAGACACGAACATTGCCAACCAGGAAACACTTAGCTGAACGAGATCTGCTTTCGATTTCGATCGCAGGTAAATCGACAGGAATGGCATTGCCAATGCAGTTGCAATTAGGATGACAAAGATCTGCTGCAAACTTACTTGATAAGCTTGTTCGGTCGACCGGCCTTTGGTTGAAAGATATTTCACGCGGAAGGGTACTTCCATGGCCCTCGATATTCGCGACGCAGAAGCTTATTCGCGTCTTCATCGCCGATGATTTTCTCGTTTGCCCCGTCCCATCGAATGCTCCGTCCCAAATTATACGAGAGCATGCCGAGCAAGCTCATGTTGGTAGCCAGATGACCGATCTCAATATCGCATGTCGGTCGCTCGCCAGATTCGATCGCATCGATGAAGTCGGACCAAAGCAGTTTGATACTGTGTCCGTCTGGCTCTTGATGCTGCGCGTCCTGATGAACGATAGCCTGCTTAGAATCGGCGGGGTAAAACGTCCATCCGTCGCGCCATCCCATATGAAACGTTCCCTTGGTACCATAAAAATAGCAACCAACGGAGTGTTTTTCAGGTCCGGTGCCAGCGAATTTTCGATGCTCCCAGGTGGCCGTAAACGATTCGAATTCGAAGACCGCGATCTGCGATTCCGGCGCATCCGTTGTCTGCTCCTGTTCATTTAACACAGCAGCTCCAGAAATCGGTCGACCACCTGAAGAAAAAATGGTTTTAGGGTACTTCTCATCGGACCACCAGAGAACTTGATCCAACCAATGGACTCCCCAATCTCCTAGTGTTCCGTTCGCAAAGTCAAGGTAGTTGCGGAATCCTCCTGGATGGATCTTGCGGCAATAGGGACGCATCGGGGCGGGACCACAATACAGGTCCCAATTCAGATTGGTCGGTGGTTCACTGTTCTGAGTCGGTTTTTCTTTGCCGCCCGAACTATGAACAAACATTCTCACTGAGCCAATGTCGCCGACATTGCCTTCCTTTATGAACTTCATTCCTGACACATAATGGGGACCGATTCGGCGATGCAATCCTACTTGTACGGTGCGATTGGCTGCACGGGCTGCATTCAACATCGCTCGACTCTCCTGAATCGTGTGACCCGTTGGTTTTTCGACAAATACATGCGCACCAGCCCCGATAGCAGCGATTGAATTCAAAGCGTGCCAATGGTCAGGTGTGGCAACAATAGCGATATCGAACTTTTCTTTGTCGATCAGTTCACGGACATCTTGATAGGTTTTCGGCACATCGCCAGACAGGCCCTTGACCTTCTCGGCAGCCAACTCGACAACATCCGAATCGACATCGGCCAACGCTACCACCTGGCAATTGCCGGCGGCCAGCGCTTCCTTCAGGATATTCATTCCCCACCAACCGCTGCCGATCAACACTGTTCGATACTTTTTGGCTTTGGGTGCGGCATGAATTTTCGGCGCGCTACCCATCATCAATCCAGTAGCCAAAGTCGATTGAATAAAATTGCGTCGATGAAGCGTCATGAGTCAACTCTCAATTACGGGGATACGTTTATGCATGCGATCTCGCCAGAGGCATTGCGACAATAGATGAAGCCGTTGCTAAGCACGGGGACAGTCCAACACTTGCCATCCAAGATCTTTGCCTTTGCAATGGTATGAAAGGATTTATTGGACGCGGGGGCAATCGACAGCTCACCGGTTTCGCTGAGAATTATGAGATGGTTGTCCGCAACCATCAAGGACCCAGCTCCGAATCCCGTTTGGCTCCATCGAACTTCGCCAGTCGAAAGCTCCAGGCACTTGAGCGTAACGTCCCCCCCCTCGTCGCCATCAAAGCCATAAAGATGCCCATCGACCAATACGCAGCTGCTGAGCTGGTTGTGCATTTCCTTGTTGTTCCAAATCACTTTAGCGCTTGTGTCATCGAAGGCAAGCAAGGC
>JANLUJ010000301.1:0-9715 GCA_031363425.1 Pirellula sp. | reverse complement strand
CCGACATCGTCTCGGAGAGACGCTTCTACGAACCTGACTTGGATAGTCAAACAGGCACAGAAAGATTTGGCAGCTCTGGGTTGGCAGGTATTTGGCGTTCGATATAGTCCGCGACTGCAATCAGTGCAGCGTCTCCAAAATACCTTGATGTTAATTTGCAGGTGCGTGGTGCAATCACAACCGGCTTGGATTCGGCTTTCGCATCCGGCTCAGATCCTCTCCTGAGTGATGTCAATTCTTGGGAACCGAAACGAACCACCATGCTCGGGTGCCCTGTCAAGTTGGTCCGAACTAGATCGTCCCCTCCGAGTATGACATTGACTCCTCTCAACACACTTTCCGTCTCCTGAATCAGCAAGGTTCTAGCTCGCATGCTCTGAATGTAATGGATCCCTCTCGCGAATTGTGATTTTCGAAACGACGGACCCCACAATCCCATATCGCCATCCGACTCTGCCGTTCGAAAAAGAGGATCGTGCATGGCTGCGGATTCTACATCCAATCCCACCATCAGGGCGTGCTGTGGAATGGTCTGTGGAAACTCCACTGAAACCATCTTAGCCCCGTCGCTTTGAAGCTTATCGAATACGAGTTGCTCGCTCTCTGACATCTGCGATTTGATGTAACCTACTCGCAAGTTCTTGATTTCAAATGAGTCGGGCCAGACAAGAGCTCGATCGACAACGGTTGGGTCCAAACCGTCAGTTCCTTGGATGGCGCTCAAAACAATGCCGCAATCGATGGCGTGCCTTGCAATCGGTCCAACTTTGTCCATGCTCCATGCTAGTGTCATGCAGCCGAATCGACTTACCCTGCCAAACGATGGCCTTAAACCCATAACCCGGCATCTACGAGCTGGAGAGACGATACTGCCGAGCGTTTCCGTTCCCAATGCAAACGTGCACAAGCCGGCAGCTACAGCAGAACAGCTTCCTGCTGATGAGCCAGAGCTTCCCTGCTCTACGTTCCATGGATTCTTGGTTGTTGCATCGTGCCATATGTCGCCCATGGCCAAGGTACCGACGGCAAGCTTGCCAAGCATAACAGCCCCCGCAGCCTCCAGCCGATGAACAACGGTGGCTTGGTTGGGTCGAACGGTTTCGCGATAGGGTTTTGCTCCCCAGGTAGTAGGGAATGGAGGGACAGCCATGATGTCCTTGGCTCCCCAAGGAATACCGTGCAGTAGTCCGCGGTCGTTTCCGCTCCAACGCTCTTCATCGGCCTTCTTTGCCTGTTGCATCGCCAGCTCTTCGGTGAGTGTCACTACACAACGCAAAACGGGGTCAAATTTTTTGATCCGACGCAAATACAGCTCGGTTAAGCGCTGGCTGGATAACCTGCCTGCACGCATCGCCAAAGCTTGTTCGACAATTCCTGACCCTGCAATCGCCACTTCGTCGTCCCAATTGTCGGTCTTGCTATTGGCGTATTGTTTGGCTCGGGCCGACCAAGAGGAATCTATCTTGCCTGCATATGGCTTTGGCGTATTCGGGAAGTCATGAAAGTTCCTTCCGTCAGGAATGTTCTCCGCAAAGAAGTATGGAACGAACGCCATCGCTGGCCCAACGTCAGCATCTAAATTTAAAGCACGTAATTTGCGCTCATTCTCCGTCTGCTCTTGAATTTGCTTGGCGAGCGTCTCTTTTTCACGATCGGTAAGCTCGACATCAGCAATCCATTGAGCGTCGTTAATCATTTGAGGTGTGATGACACCTGATACACTTGCCTTGTGAGCTAGAGCCCTTTGAAACGCAACGGACCCGATCCCTAACGCAGACAGTTGTATCATCCAGGCGCGACGATTCGATTGGGTATTCATAGGCTATGTCCTCGAGAGTAAAGATCGGTGAATAGTGCTTGTTGCTATTACCGCTCGAGTGCCTGATGGTATAGCTGTAGCTTTGGCTCCTGGCCCGAGATTCCCTCGGCCCAGGGGGCCATGCTACTGTCGCTAATGGCTCGTGGCAATACGATTGGGTGGGACAATTAACGAAAACAGCCAGTCCTAAAATAGACTGGCTGTCAAGAGGCTGCGCCGGACAAGCGATGCGATGAATTCTAGTTCAATTCCAGGGCCCGCGAACGGGATAGATACCGAACTGATTACTATGACTCGGCGCGTAAGGTGTCGCTTTGAAAATTCCGCCACCACCGCCCGTTGGTGCATGACCGCCGAATTGATGATAAACAGGGGTCATCGTATTCTGGGAAACGCCCCACGAGTGATTCGACTGCATCGTAACAGTAGGGGGAACAATCAACGCGGTTGGTTGCCCTGTTTTGAGATAGTAGTATTCGCCATGCCAAGGCGTTTGCATGGATTGGTTACGCGCCCAATAGTCTCCCACCGACGACATCGACGCCCAGCCTAGTCGATTGCCTATCCCATCGGTATTTGGTGACCCAAATCCACCGCGCGCCATATGACCGCCAAAGCGATGTTGTGCTTCAGCGATCGACCCAACACTTGCAACCACTGCTAGTGCAATGGCTGCCGTAATCGTACTTCGAATCATAAACTTGAGTCCTTAAAACCAGTGAGCCATTAGCTAATGTTGGACGATCCATCCCCCAGCACAGCTCCAAATGTGGTTCGACTGGTCTCCGACTCAGCCTACGAATTCTTTGCCAAGATTATCGAGGGATCTCGAGCATCTTATAAATTTTCTTGCCTGCGGTCCGCACTGGAGGTGCGTAGTAGCTTGCATGAGTTCGATTTAGACCTCGACCCTCATCGTAATACGAATGATAGCGGTCGTGGTGTTGATAAAGGAATTGATGTGGGTAAAGAGGTTGATACGTGTTATAGGTGTGTCCAACCCAACCAGGAACGCCTATCGGTGACACATACAACGCTGCCTCCGCCGAGTTGGCGTTGCCTCGCGTAAAGTAGTTGTCGAATAGGGGTTGTGTTCCTTTGCCAAGCATATTGGCATAGCTGTCCATGCCGCCAGAGCCCATACCGGCCGGCACATACGAACCGGCCATAGGTGCTCCGCCACCGCACGAACCACTCGCGCATTGGGCAAAAAGCGAATTACCGCTCGCTGCACAAAGGCCGATACCCAAGGTCATTAAGAACGCTGTTTTGTATTTCCGTAGCTGACGCATTACGCACTCCTTAGCGAATTTTCCTATCCTGCTTCATTCGCGATCAACCGCGGATGACGATTCGATCGGAAGTCATTCGGACGCCACTTACAGCGCTCTAGTAGCGCACCTCAAATGGTTAGGAACTTCCCCCATGGCTACACTCGGCAACTCGGGTAGCGAAAAACCACGGAAAGACGGCAGCAAGGTGCGCGAAACACATTCCGTTGTCCAATAGAAACGCCAACAACAAACATAACGAAAGTTCTAGTCTTGCCGTCGAGTCCGAGGAAACTGCCGTCGGCTCTCGAAACCAGCCGACGATGACTTTTCCGAAAGTGACTTTGCTCTGACAACACAAGGAGACCTTTCCGCCTTCCGATGCTTGCAAAAAACTTGGGGCCGTTCGCCTTGTTTAGTTCGGAAGCAGAACGCGCCTTAGGCTTCAGATGCCGACGCTACGCTTCAAAATTCGCGTAGACCTGCCAGCCGTTATAGTTTAACTTTTCCTGTCATCGAGTTTTTTACGCCAAGAATCAGGGAGGAACTGCAAGGATGGCCAAGCGCCGTACACCGGAGAGCAATGAGGACGCCTCAAACGGAGATGCCGAAGACGGGGATCTACCGAGCGGTCAAAAGCCGAAACGCAAACGGCCTACTCAGCAGGAGTTATCGTTCGAGGACGACAAGAATGGGATATCTGGAGTGTCGCTTCGCGATGCCGCTCAAGTTCGATATCTTAATTACTCTCTGTCGGTCATTACCAGTCGAGCCTTGCCAGACGTGCGAGACGGTTTAAAACCAGTTCAACGTCGTATTATGTACACGATGGACCAGCAAGGGCTGGACTTCACTAGCAAGCACCGCAAGTGCGCCAAAGTCGTAGGTGACGTGATGGGTAACTACCACCCACACGGCGACTCGTCCATTTACGACGCGCTGGTGCGAATGGCTCAATCCTTTTCGCTGCGCATGCCGCTTGTCGACGGCAGCGGAAACTTTGGATCGATCGACGGTGACAACGCGGCCGCCATGCGGTATACGGAATGCCGTCTGTCCGCGGTCGCCACCGAGGTTCTTACCGACCTTAGCAGCGGTACGGTCCACTTCAAAGCCAATTACGACGGTACTCGCCAAGAGCCAGTTGTTCTTCCGAGTCGCGTCCCAAACCTGCTCGTCAATGGGGCAACTGGAATCGCCGTTGGCATGGCGACGAATATCCCACCCCACAATTTAGGCGAGGTCTGCCGGGCCCTTCTAAAATTACTGGCGGATCCAGAGATCAAAGACTACCAATTGGTCGCGAACGATGCGGTCAATGGCCCTGACTTTCCAACGGGTGGCCAGTTGATCAACTCGAAAGAAGAACTTCGAGAGATCTACCGCACGGGGCAAGGGACGCTCAAAATCCGCGGGACCACGGTCGCGGGAGGTGACTCGAAGAGTGGTAAGTTGTTGCACATCACCTCGATTCCCTACGGTGTCAACAAGTCCGTCCTCGTTGAGCGCATCGCGGACATCGTGATCGGAGGAAAGATGCCACTATTGGAGGACGTTCGCGACTTGTCTACCGAAGACATCCGAATCGATCTGCAGCTAAGGAAAGATGCCGACGAAGCCAAAGTGCTCGCATACTTATACAAGCACACTCCATTGCAAACGAATTTCGCAGTCAACATGACATGCTTGGTTCCAACCGAGAACCCGGAGGTCGGAGCGCCGAGTCGCTTAGGATTAAAGGAGATCTTATGGTTCTTCCTAAAGTTCCGACTCGAGATAGTTACTAGGCGACTTGAGCATGAACTTTCGGCCTTGCTTCGCCGCATCCATCTCCTCGAAGGCTTCGTGTTGATTTACGATGCACTCGATGAAATCATTCGCATCATACGTAAGTCCGATGGCAAATCGGATGCCGCAGAAAAGATCATGCTTCGGTTTCCTGCGAATAAAGGTGGCTTAGACGCAGAGCAAACCGATGCGATTCTGGAATTGAAACTTTACCGACTTGCCCGTTTGGAAATCAATTTGATTCAAGAAGAGCTAAAGGCCAAGCAGAAACGAGCTCGCGAGATCCAAAAGCTCTTGAAAGAAAGTACGGACGACACAAACAACTCGGGTCGATGGAAGATCGTGCGTGAGGAAATTGAAGCCATCATTGGCAAGTACGCGAAAACAAAAGAAGGAGCCAGGCGAACCGAGATAATCACCATAGAGGAAGAGCCCGAGTTCGACGAAAAAGACTTCATCATCGACGAAGACTGCCATGTTATGGTAACCACGGAGGGATGGGTAAAACGTCAAAAACAAATTGCCGATCCTGGAAAGAGCCGTTTGCGTGAAGGGGACGCGGTACTTGCAGTCGTCGCAGGTTCCACGCGTGCAACACTCGCATTCTTTTCTTCGTTCGGTGTTTGCTATACCACGCGATTGATCGATATTCCTGCGTCGACGGGATACGGTGAACCGGTCCAAAAGCTTTTCAAAATGAAGGACGGCGAACGGATCGTTTCGGTGATGTCACTCGACCCGCGCGTCATCGGCAATATTAAAGAAAATCCAAAGAAGCCTAACGATAGCCCAGAGGTCCATGGCTTTGCTGCGACAAGCAACGGATTCGCGATGCGCTTTGGACTCGATCAATTCGTCGAGCCATCCACTCGCACGGGCAGACGCTTCGCGCGTGTTGCGCCGGAGCACGAAGTGATCGGGGTCGAAGCCGTACATGGAACCG
Source organism: Pirellula sp. (assembly GCA_031363425.1). Classification (GTDB taxonomy): domain Bacteria; phylum Planctomycetota; class Planctomycetia; order Pirellulales; family Pirellulaceae; genus JBKCUI01. The sequence continues at coordinate 3,894 of JANLUJ010000301.1, read as the reverse complement.
AGACAATACTGGCCATTACGGCAGACTGCCGAGCCATGGTGTGCCCGGCCGTCGAAATCAACTACCTTTCCGGAGCAGGCAAAGGCGTTACGTTGATCAAGGTTGCCAAAACCGACAAAGTACTTGGTTTCAAAGCTTCGTCCGCCGATCGCGACTTGCTCGTCGTCGAGACAAACCGCGGCGCACAGAAAACCATCTCTACGGCCAAGTATCGAATTACTGCGCGCGGCGGCCGTGGTCTTGAAATCCAAAAAAATGGCAAAATATCAGCGATCATTAGTGAGCCAATTAAGTCACCGGAATCATTCGAATCAAGTTAATGCGGTGCAACGATTTGACAGTGCAAGGTCACTCTCGGCAAGAGCGACCTACCGTAGGGTCGCACCCGCCGGGTGCGACTAAGATATGCATTGAGACTGCTACACCAACGAAAACAACCGACAAATGAGCACCGCTTCCACCTCCTATAATGCGTCCGACATTGTATCTCTTGAGGGACTCGAGCCTGTCCGCAAGAGACCAGGTATGTACATCGGCAGCGTTGGTTCGTCAGGCCTCCATCATTTGGTTTGGGAAATCCTGGACAACTCCGTTGATGAGGCCATGAATGGTCACGCAAGCGAAATCGTCGTAACGCTGCACAAAAATGGCCACACCGTGACCGTTTCGGATAATGGGCGCGGTATCCCCGTCGACAAGCACGCCAAGACCGGAAAAAGCGCTCTGGAAGTCGTTTTGACGATACTTCACGCTGGCGGAAAATTTGAGGGCAAGAACTACAAAACATCTGGCGGGCTTCACGGAGTTGGCGCATCCGTAGTCAACGCCCTCTCCAAGGAACTGATCGCGGTGGTTCGTCGCGATGGCGTTCAGTACAAGATGGAGTTCGCACAAGGGAAACCGACAACCAAATTACAAAAGGGGACAGTTGCCGTACGCGGAACAGGCACAACGATAACTTTTACGCCCGACCCTACGATTTTTCCGAAGACGGACTTCGATGCTGAGACCATTCGCCAGCGGCTTGAAATCACCAGTTTTTTACATCGAGGAGTTCGCATTCAATTTGCGGACGATACGACGGGTAAAAAGGATAACTACTTTCATGAACAAGGCATAGTCGACTATCTTGCCAAAGTTCTAGTACAACGCAATGCTCGCTCTATCCATGACTCTCCGTTCACGGTGCGAAAGGAAGGGGATGAACGCATCGAAATTGCCCTTCAATGGACCGAGTCCACAGACGAACATGTGCGGTCGTATTGCAATGGAATTCCAACCGCCAACGGTGGTACACACGAGAATGGTTTTCGGGCTGGTCTTGGCAAGGCCGTCCGCAATTTCTTCGAGACGCACAACTTGATCCCACGCGGTGTCAAAGTTGGTCACGAAGACATCCGCGAAGGATTAGTAGCGATTCTATCCGTCTTCATCTCCGATCCTCAGTTCCAGGGTCAGACCAAGGAACGACTCAATAACCCAGACATGCAGTCCTCGGTGGATAGCGCGATTCGAGCCGCCCTTGAACAATGGATGAATAGCAATCGGACTGTGGCTGAATCGGTCGTCGCCCGAATTATCGCTTCAGCCCGGGCGAGGGCCGCATCTCGAGCCGCGTCCGAATCGGTCTCGCGCAAGACCAGCACGTCCCGCGCTATGCTTCCGGGAAAACTCAGTGATTGCTTGGCCTCTGGTCGCGGCAAATCTGAGCTATTCATCGTCGAAGGTGACTCGGCAGGTGGAACAGCAAAACAAGGCCGAGATCGAAACTTTCAAGCAGTTCTACCATTGCGTGGAAAGGTTCTAAACACCGAATCGCTTGCTCTGTCGAAGGTGCTTGAGAACAAGGAGATTCAAGATCTCGTGACGGCTCTAGGTTGTGGTATTGGCAAAGATATGGATGTGGCAAGGGTTCGTTATGAGCGAATTATTCTCCTTGCCGATGCCGACTCAGACGGTCATCATATTACGACGTTGCTGCTGACTTTTTTCTATCGTCATATGTTGCCGCTGATCAACGACGGTCGGGTATATATTTCCGTTCCACCCTTGTTTCGGATCGATATTGGCAAAGAACGCTATTGGGCGGCTGACGAAAAAGATCGCGAACGGATCTTGGCAACACATGGCAAACGCGGCAAGCCGGAGATTACCCGATTCAAGGGACTCGGAGAGATGATGCAGAAGGACTTGTGGGACACCACGCTCAATCCAGCCACACGTCGCGTTTTGCGAGTCGAGATTGACGATCAATTGGAAACGGATCGAATCATGAACGACCTTATGGGCCGAGACGCCTCCGCCCGATTCCGCTTCATCATGGACAGAGCCGAAGAGGCACAAGAAATCGATGTTTAGTCATGGCTCCAGACAATAAGCACTCAGGGCGGGAACAAAGAATAGAGCAGTTGTCCTCAACGTTGTCCTCAACTGCTCAGCACTGAGCAATACATCAAATTGATTAGATCGTTCTTGCCCGACAACTTTTTTTAAGTAACCCTGCTGGTGTCGCGGCTTCGGCCGGCTCCGAGGGCCAGGGCACCCCAATAAGGGCCCCCCGCAACGGGCCATGGCTGTTTTTGGCCCGGCATATTGTTTATGATGTGTCTCTTCAGTCACTTTGTATCAATAACCTCCACCTCCAGGGAGCTCTCTCGTGAACGTACCGATGGACATTTCACGCCGCGATTTCGTTGAACGTGCAATTATCGCTGCCACTGTGGCTTTAGCCAGTGGCAGTGCTTCAAACCAATTGCCTGCCGCTGAACCTGATCGCGATCGCGTTATTGGCCCGAACGAGAAACTGCGGGTCGCTACGATAGGCGTGAATGGTCAAGGGGGCTCGCACCTGTCTGAATGGCTTAAGTTGCCTGACGTTGATGTAGTGGCCGTATGCGATTGCGATCCTGCGGCCTATGAAAAAGTTATTGGCAAATTTAAAAACGCCGAGGTCCAGCCAAGGTACGTGCAAGACGTTCGCAAATTATTAGAAGACAAGACGATCGACGCGGTTTCGATCGCCACGCCTAACCATTGGCACGCATTGATGTCCGTATGGGCGATGCAAGCGGGCAAAGATGTTTATGTCGAGAAGCCGTGCAGCCATAACGTTCGGGAAGGCCGAGTGATGACGCAATGGGCGCGCAAGCTGGGACGTATTTGCCAAATGGGGGTCCAGAGTCGAAGCATGACTGGGATGCGATCCACACTCGATTTCGTTCATAGCGGGAAGATCGGCAAAGTAAGTGTAGCTAAAGCGATTTGCTTTAGACGTCGTGGCAGCATTGGAATGGTTGATTCGCCCGCTCCAATTCCTACAGGCATGGACTTCGATTTGTGGTGTGGACCAGCACCCAAGGTGATTCCAGTACGCCAGAAGTTGCACTACGATTGGCATTGGGTGAGCGCTACTGGAAACGGCGATCTCGGGAATCAAAACCCCCACGAATTAGACAAAGCAAGGTGGGGACTTAGGAAGCAAGAACTTCCGAAGAGAGTTCTTAGCGTTGGGGGGCGTCTTGGTTACGTAGACAACGGTGATGTGGCAAATAGCCAAGTCACGTTTTATGAGTGGGATGACGCGTTGCTGATTTCGGATGTTCGTGGCCTGGACATCAAATCCAAAGTAACCTTCGGACTGAAAGGCGTGCAACCATTTGATGGAGCTTCCAATCTTTGGTATGGTACCGATGGCTATGTCGTCGCACCGAATTACACGTCCGGTGTTGCGTTTGACAAGGATGGCAACGTGATCGACAAATGGAGCGGCGGTGAGTACAAGGCCCACTTCGCCAATTTCGTGAAGGCAATCCGAAGCCGCAACTACAAAGACCTCCATTTGGATATTGAGGATGGTCATCTTTCGAGTGCACTTGCCCATCTAGGCAACGTTTC
>JANLUJ010000233.1:0-2183 GCA_031363425.1 Pirellula sp. | reverse complement strand
AGGCACGCGACGAATCCATGCGAAAAAAATACCGTCGACATCCCATTGATAGCGCGAATCTACTAAATGGAGTCGTGGGGATCCCCAAGAGTGTCCTGGTGATGATCGCGGAGCTGCACGAGCAAGCCGATGGTTCTGGATACCCCATGGGACTGATGGCTGGGGGGGTGAAGCCAGGTTCAGAAATACTCAACGTGGCCGACGCGTACCTGTCGCTAACTAGCCCCATTCTGGGCAGTTCCATCGTGCCTTCGGACGTTCTTGCATATCTCTGTTTCCATACGTCCAAGGGCAAATTCAACAGAGAGTCCTTGCAGGTATTGACTCAGAGTTTGTCAATGTATCCTATCGGATCGACAGTGGAGCTAGATGACCAGTCCATGGCCATGGTCGTCAGGGGAAACAGTAACGCGCCGCTAGCCCCTATTGTGCGAATGATCCAGCCAGGCCATTTAGAAATCGACCTTCGAGAATCCAAAAGATTTATTTCGGGGCCTTTTGTAAAGGGTGATAGAAAAGCCCAACGACTGAGCAAGTCGCGTATTCACGAAGTACTTTGGAAGACGGATCGATAGTAGCCGTCGCCTGCAGCTCGGGGTGAACGGGAGTAGACTATTGGCTGTCTCTCGCAGTGGAAGCTGCAATCAAAGCCGACGCTAGCAGCGTCGGCCACGAATGAGGTAAGCCACCAAACGCGTCGTCTATCCGAATTGCTTGCCGAGCGCGTCCGCGATGACTTTGCATTTTTTCATCATGGTATCGAACTGGCTAAAGTCCAACGATTGGTAGCCGTCGCTCAGTGCCTTTTCCGGGTTGGGATGCATTTCAACAATCAAGCCGTCTGCCCCTGCTGCAATGCTAGCGGCTGCCATATCGGTAACGAGATACGAATGGCCTGTGCCATGACTTGGGTCGACGATTACAGGCAAGTGTGTCTTGCGATGTAAGAACGGCACCGTTGCTAGCGGCAACGTAAATCGAGTATGCGATTCAAAGGTACGAATACCTCTCTCGCAGAGCATCACATCCGGGTTGCCTTCGTTGAGAATGTATTCAGCCGCAAGCAACCACTCTTCAATGGTCGCGCTGGGGCCACGTTTAAGCAACACAGCTCGACCCGATCGACCGACCGCTTCTAAAAGTCGGTAATTTTGCATATTGCGAGCTCCGATCTGAAGAATGTCTGCATACTTGGCTACCAATTCGACATCTTCAGGGCTCATGACTTCTGTTACGACAGCTAGGCCCGTCTCCTGCCTTGCCAAGGCCAACAGCTTCAAGCCATCTTCTTTCATGCCTTGAAAGGCGTACGGACTTGTGCGAGGTTTGAAAGCACCACCCCGCAACGCTGTTCCGCCAGCATCGCGCACGGCACGCGCACAGGAAACAATTTGATCTTCGCTTTCCACGGAACATGGGCCAGCCATCATTCCGACTGCTCCGTTCCCCGCTCGGAAGTTGAGTACCTTGATCTGGGTCGGGTCGGGTCGAACTTCGCGCGAAGCCATCTTATAGGGAGCCAGAATCGGTAGGACTTCCGCCACTCCGGGATAGCTTTCAAAGGACTCGATTTTGATCTTGCGATCGTCTCCGACGGCAGCGATGACGGTCCTTTCGGTGCCGCGAATGATATGCGACTTAAGGCCCAGTTCACTAATTCGGTTTGCAATGTGGTCAACCTGCTGGTCCGACGACGACTTTTCCATCACGACGATCATTTTCGGAAAACTCCGGGGGGAAGGGGAACGAGTGGTTCGTTCAGGGCAAAAAAAAACCTCAAGGTGTTAGGCCTTGAGGTTGGAAGTTTATTTTATTGTGCTCGCTTAGCGAACGGCAAAACTCCATCGGCCCGATTGGGTATCGGTAAAGTAATAAAACGAAAAGTGGTTCCGATCAAGTTTCATACGTCGAATTATGGTTGGCCCCAAAGAAAACGCAAGCGCGATTGGGGCACACTTCCAACCTCAGAGGTTCCTTTCTAAGGTGTCTTGAAAAAAAGTTCCGATAAAAATGAAAATATTCCAAAAAAAGGCTGTTGAAATTTGGGTTCTTCGCCAATTTTAGTGGGTAGGTTTGAAATCGCTGGGGATTCGGTATCCTTTTGGGATGAACGAATTAACCACTGAACATTATCGTGCATTACTGGGTTTAGATGCCAACTGGAAAGTAACCAGCGTCGAGTT